>NZ_AGBG01000030.1:0-35805 GCF_000225005.1 Ectothiorhodospira sp. PHS-1
GGGGATACCCCAGATGCCACCGTGGACCACTACCTGGTCACCCTTTGGAACAAAGGCTCCGCGCTCTCCTGCAAACAGCGGCATGAAATTGGCCGGCAGGCCAGCGATATCGAGGCGGAAGCTGTCCGGTATTGCAGTTGCTGTCTCGGCAATAATGGTTTCACTGCGATAGGTGCGCACCCGTTCGCCGCGCAGCTCCGAAGCCACCCCCTGGTTCGGGCGGCCAATGCCCACAGCTTCTGCATTGCCGTGGTCGGCAGTCAGGTAGATGTGGAAGCCCTGGTTGAGCAGCATCGCAAACAGCCGATCAACAAATCCCGACTCACACCAGCTGTTGATCTGCGCAGCTACACCGCGTTTGCCGAGCACGGCGCCGTGGATGATTTCATCCACGGTATCCACCACCAGGCCGGCGACTTTCAGGGCAGGATTTGAGAGCAGCTCCTGCAACTCCGGCAGCTCATCAGTGCGCTTGATCGCCTTTCGATAGAGGATCTCGTTGGCACGCAATCCCTGGTCCTGCCAGAACCGGGTCCAATGCTGAGGTTCTTTTGAGGTTGTTTCGATGTGTTCAGCGAACTCCCGTGGGCGCAGGCCGGAGAATAACGCCTGCCTGGAAATGGATGTCAGCGTGGGCAGCCAGGCAAAGCAGGCATTTTCATCAAACATCAGACGTGGCGCATGCTGGATGAGGTTTTCGCGAATCTGTGTCCACTGATCGACAGCCAACCCGTCGAAGACGACCAGCGCAATTTTTTCCTCACCGTTAGCTCGGCGCATTGCCAGGTAGCGCGGCACTTGATGCACCATCACCGGCCCCTTGGCAGCGGGCAGGGAAGGTAAGTCAGCGTAGTGCGCCTGAACCCAGGTTTGCAGCTCACTGTCGGCGCGTGCCACCAGATCCTTCATGTCCGCCTTCAGACCTTCTGCGCGCACGGCATCCAGGCTGTGAAAGCGCGAGATCACTTCACCAAGCCGCCGGGCAAAGTGGGTCCAATCCCTGTGAGACGATGTAGCGCCAGGCAGCTCTTCACTGAGGCTCTTGATACCCTCCAGCACCAGGTTGCGCATCGCTGCGGGGTCCTGCACTACGCCAGCTTTTGCCCACTCCGGCAAGCTGACCGGCACGCCCTGAATGGCCAGCGGGTGTAGCGTGCCGTCCAGGAACATCGAATCAACGATGACGCGGATGTCGTGATGTTCGAAGGGAATGTCGAGTTGCGGTATGTAGTCCGGCGCTACCGGCTCCGCCGTACGTCTGCCGATCAGTCCCAGTTTGTTCAGGTAGCGGTACCAGGCGTCCTGCACCACACGCAGCGCAAAACTTCTGTTGGAGAATAGCTCGGCAATCGGGCTGCTGGCGAACACCAGTCGGTCAGCCAATACCTGGTGGATATGCCCGGCCAGGGTCTGGGGTAGTAGCGTCTCGCGGTAGTGCAGCCGCAGCAGCTCACGCCACAGATCCTCTGGCCGGGTAATCAGGTGGGGGCTTACCCGGTAGATATGCGTCAGCACAAATTCTTTGGTGGCGGCTTCGCCCATCGCCTGCGTCGCGTGGCGCGCCTGCACCTCGAACAGCGACGGCAGGATCTCGCTACCGAGCTGCCTGAGCACCGCATAGCTGAGTTTTGGGAACAGCTCTGCGAGCGACAGACTGACCTTGCGCGCCTGGCGTAAATAATCCCAGGGCAGCTCCGCAGTGCTGGAATCGCGCACCTGAATGACCAGGGCGCTGGGTGCATTGGCCTCCTCAGCCTCCCAGGCGGCGCGGTAGCGCTCTTCGTACTCGGCCCGAAAGGCGATGCTGTCCTCAAACGGCAGCACCTCGAAGCCGCGTTCACGCAGTCCAGCCAGTACCTGCTCGTCCAGCAGAACGTTGTCCGGGTCCGCCACAATCCACAGCCGGGCCAGGTCAGACGGGAACTCCTTGAGAATCCGATCAGCCAGCAGTGTGCTGCGATGGGCGACATTGTCCCTGGATAAATACGTCATGCTGCGGCCCCTCCCGCCGAGCCAATGCGCAGTATCAGCACGGCATTCAGCTCTGGCGTGCAGGCTTCTGCTTCCGCCAGATCTGCCATACGGGCCTGATGTTCGGTTTCAAGGCGCTTGCGCCGGTGCTCGCGGACGGCAGGCAGGCCGATGCGGCCAATGGCCTGAAAGCGTGACTCAAAGGCGTAGCGGGCGCGCTCACGTTCCTCGGCAAGCCAGCTTCGGTGTTCTTCAAGCAGCTCCGAGAACAGCCGCTCACCCATACCTTTGGCTGCCGTCAGCGATTGCTCGAAGAGTGCGGCTGCATGCTCACTGTCCGGGTCCGCCGTCAGGCGCACGTCTTCGGTCAGCAACAGATCCCAGATCCGCTTGGCCGTGGGGACAAAGCTGCGTCCATCATCGGTAACAAAGACCGGTAGGAAGCGACGCCGGGTGAAGTTGGCAGAACTGTTGGAAGCGGCCAGGCTCACGCTCCACAGTGACCATGTGCCCTGTACGGTGTCAGGGAGACCGGTTACCTGTACGATAGGAAGCGGCTGTCCGGCCACGCAGCGCGGCAGATCGCCGATCAGCGCACGGGCTCGGGGATCTTCCAGCGTGATCCATTCCATCTCCGGGTTCTGCTCAGCGGTTCGCGCATCGAAGCAGACAGGGAAAGATTCACTGCCATCCGCCCAGGTCAAACGCCAGGCATGGTCTGACTGCTCCGCTGTGCCGCCACGGGTGGGCAGGCCGGTTGTTACCGCCCGCTCCAGCCAATACTGCGCCGGGTGGTCCCGCCATTTCTGGGACTCAACCGCTTCCAGCGGGTGATCATCGGTCAGCAGATCCGTATCGGCGCGGCTTGCGGCCACTTTCTCGCGTACCTGGTTGATGACCGCGTCGCACTCCTTGTCGATGGACGCAGGATCTTGCAAGCCATACACAAACAGCTCATCAAACAGCGGCTCGACTTCCACGGAGTCCATCACGTCGGCGGCTTTGTCGACACCGAACTCCTGGGCAATGATCTCCAGCTTCTGCTCCAGTACTTCGCGCACCCGGTGCTCCACCGTGTCTTCCAGCACGAAGTTGATGGCGCGCACCACATGGGGCTGGCCAATGCGGTCAACTCGGCCGATTCGTTGTTCCAGGCGCATCGGGTTCCAGGGCATATCGAAGTTGACGATCACATGGCAGAACTGCAGGTTCAGGCCCTCACCGCCGGCGTCGGTGGAGACCAGCACACGCACGTCGCGGGAAAATGCTTGCTGGGCGCGGGTGCGCGCCTCCAGATCCATGCCGCCGTTCAGCAGGACAATGGAAAATCCGCGGCTTTCCAGAAACTCGGCCAGCATGGCCTGGGTGGGCACAAACTCGGTGAACACCAGAACTTTCAGCTCGGGGTCGTTCTCTTCCTGTTGCAGCTTGTAGATCAGCTCCAGCAGCGCTTCGGCCTTGGCATCGGTGCCTTGCCGCTCGGTTTCCCGGGCCAGATCAAGCAGCATCTCGACCTCGGCCTTTTCTTGCTCCCAGTTGCTGGCTTGCAGCGCCACGTCGAGTTGTGACTGCCCGTCGAGTTCGGCCCATTCGTCCAGGTCCACGCTATCGAACAGATTGGCCTGTGGCTGCGGCGCATCCAGCAACGCCTGGCGTCTCTCCAGCGTGGCACGGATCGCTGCGGTGCTGGAGGTCACCAGCCGCTGCATCAGGATCATCAGAAACCCGATGTGGCGCTGCTTGGCGGCCATGGCCTGGTTGTAACCGTGGCGCACATAATCGGTGACCGCGTCATACAGCTGCTTCTGCGCCGTGTGCCGTGCTTGCCAGGCAACTGCCTGCAGCCGCGTAGAGCGTGGCTTGAAGAGGGGCTGGCCATCGGCGTTGATGGCGGAACGCTTTTCGGTGCGGATGACAAAGGGCTGCACCCGGTCGCGGTGGATGCTGCCTTCATCAACAAAGGCCTCGCGGTCGAGCAGCTGCATCAGGCGCAAAAACTGATCGGTCTTGCCCTGGTGTGGCGTAGCAGACAGCAGCAACAGGTAGGGAGCCGCTTCTGCAAGGGCGGCTCCCAGCTTGTAGCGGGCGACCTGGTCGGTACTCCCACCCATGCGGTGGGACTCATCAATAATCACCAGATCCCAGCCGGCGGAAACCAGGTCTTCGAAACGCTCGCGGTTGTAGCTGTTGAGTTGTTCCAGGCTCCAGCCACGGCGGCCTTCAATGGGCTTGACCGAGTCCAGCGACACAATCACCTGGTCGTGCATGGCCCAGAGATTGTCGTCATTCTGGGTGCCCTCAGCGCGCCAGGCGCGAAAGGCAGCCAGCTCGGTGGCTTCGATAAAGCGCAGGTGCTCCCCGAAATGCAAACGCATCTCCGCCTGCCATTGCCGGATCAGGCCCTTGGGGGCCACCACCAGCACCCGCCGCACCATGCCGCGCAGTTTCAGTTCGCGCAGGATCAGGCCCGCCTCGATGGTCTTACCCAAGCCCACCTCGTCCGCCAGCAAGTAGCGAATGCGGTCGCGGCTCATGGCCCGGTTCAGCGCATACAGCTGGTGGGGTAGCGGCACCACACTGGATTGGATGGGGGCCAGCAGCAGGTTGTCTTCCAGCGCATCCAGCAGCTTTGCGGATGCCGCCGTATGCAGGATCTGCTCAACCGCCGGGCGCACCGCTGCCAGATCACCGAGATCCTGGGCGCGGGCACGTACCACTGTGTTCTTGGCCGGCAGCCATACGCGATAGGCCACCTCGCCCCACACGTCTTGGCGTTCAACAACGCGGCACGGGGTCGCCTGCCGGATGAACCAGCACCAATCGCCAATACTGTAATCGTGCAGCGGTTGTGTCATTCGTCGTCACCATTGCGCAGCGCTTTGCCGTGTTCGGTGAGTCGATACCGCTGCTTGCTGGAGCGCGGCTTGTCCGGCTGGGTCATTTCGACTGCACCCAACGCCAGAGCCGGAAGCAGGTAGGCCTCACGGAAGTGGTCTTCATGCTTCAGGCCCAGTACCTCTTGAATTTCTCGGCGCCGCATCTCACCAGATATGACGGCCAGCAGTCGACGAACTTCCCCGGTGACTTCCCCGGTGACTTCCCCGGTAACTTCCCCAGCGACCCGACTTGGTCCCGACTTGGTCCCGACTTGGTCCCCACCCTGAACTTCTGCCTCACGAGCAAAACGCTGACGGATCTCCTGCCGCACCTGGTATTGGGTATCACTGAGCTTGTCGAGCAGCTGCTGCAGCACCAGATGATCGGCCACTGCCCGGGCTTGCTGGGTGGTACTGATGCCCAGGCTACGGATTGCGGTAAGGGTCAATGGCTCGTCCTGCGGTAATGTCAGTGCCAGGGCCAGCGCATCGGCCTGCTCCGGCGTCAGGGTGGCGCCCAGGGTTTCACGGAAGCGCCGCATGGCATCGGTGACCAATGGCTGGTTGATCAGCTCCAGCTCGAACTCCTTGCGTGCCTTGTCGTTATTCAGCCGTGGCGGCGTGCGCCCCAGCTCGTGCCAGTTGCGGAATATGGCGCGAATCCCGGTGCCAGCCTGGTCTGACAGACCAATACGGCGGAATGCTTTGACGATGGCAGGGTTGCGCACTTCCTTCTCGGTCGGGTCCAGCAGCTCCGCTTCGGTGGCAAAGGCATCGCCGGGGTTCCAGAACACCGTGCGGTCGGTAAAGAGCTTGATAGATGCCTTGCGGCCGTGATCACCGTAATCCTGGTGAATCAGCAGGTTGATGGCCGCTTCGCGAAAGGCCACATAGTCTGGCGGATCGTCGTTGCGGCGCAGTGTCGCCGGGTCGAGCGAAAAGGGGTGCTCGGCGATGCGCATGTAGCGGGCAACCAAGCCTTGCCAGGTCTGGAAGATGTTTTCTTCAAACACATAACGGTCATGCCAGCGCTGATCGGCCGACCAGTTGTCGAAGCTGGTATCGATACGCTGATAGTCGAGCACAGGGCGGGGCAGAACCTGTCGTACATAGCGGCCTGTACCGAATAGCAGCACACCCGCACGGGTTGGCAATGTCTTGCCACCCTGTTCAACCACGAAATTCCAGTTCAGCAGAAAGGCAATCGGATCAGTGATCTCCACATGCTCGGGATTACGCCGGGCAAACTGCTCCTGGTACCAACGCACGGTGGTTTCATCAAAGCACTGGTCGACCGGGATATCGGTCAGTGCCACGCCATCGTATCTGTCCTGCGCGGCATCACGTAGAAAGCGCTCCAGCTCACTTTGGGTAACCTGCTCATCACCCGCCGCACGGCGAATGTAGCTCTGCCTGGGGTCGCCCTTGAGGTAGACAGGTTTTTCTGACCGGGATAGCTCTGGCACATGGAAGGCAAATACATGCTTGCCGTCGATCTCGAAACGATGGGCATCGACCGCAATCACCCGATTCAGCTTTTGCCCACCGCGCAGCACCGCCAGAAAATCATTCTGGACCTTGTCCGGCTCCGCGACGCCGGTTACTTCCAGCTGACCGTTGGCCTCACTGACACCGAACACCAACCAGCCGCCTGCCGTATTGGCGAAGGCGGACACAGTCTTGTAGGCATCCTCCGGCACACCACGTTGGGCTCGCTTGCACTCGAAATCATTCCATTCGATGCCGTTAAGCCGTGCCAGCAATTCGTCCTGATTCATTGCACAGAGACCTTTGCCGAAATCAGGGATGGCCTCATAGGCCATCCTCAGTACGAGTCATCGCCTGGTCGTACCAGAGCAGCAGTTTTTCATCTTCCTGCAGCGCCTCATCGGGGATCTTCTTGGCCACGGCAATGATGGTCTGGTAGTCCTTCTTGCCCCAGGCTTCTTTGAAGCCGGCGCGCAGCACTTCCAGGCGGAATTCCTTAAGGCGTCGGCCGGTGAAGGCCTGGTACACCTGAAACTCCTTGAGTAATGCCTTTTCGCGCTTCTTCTCCAGATCCTGTGCCTTGTTTGGGTCGGGCACAAACCAGCGGTCTTTGGCTTTGGCGATCAGGCGCGGGTCGCTCTTCTCCAGACCACGCAGATCCTTGTGGTTTGTGGATAGGTAGCTGTGGATCTGGCTCGGCACATCGCCAGTACCGTCATATTTCAAAAAGTTGTTTTCCAGCAGTGCCATCAACTCCGGCTTGGCTTCATGCTTTTTCCAGCCAGCGCCCAGCTGAGTGGTGAACTCGGGGTGAACTTCCTGGTAAGTCGAGGGACGGCGTTTGAGGAAATCAGCCAGCCAGTCGATGGCGCTACGCTCGTCTGAGACGAACAACTCCATCTGCGGCGCCTGGGCCACCTGGGCGCGTTTCTTGTCGTACTCGGCTACTTGTTCTGGCAAAAAGACCATGCCGTCGCGTTCGGGGAAGCGACTGCGCAGACCGGTTAGGAATTCATCGTTGGAAATCGGCACGGGTACATCATGACGCACGAACCAGGCCACCAGTCGATCAAAAATACGTCGTGGCTCGCGTTCGACGATGAACTCCAACTCGCTGTTCTTGGCTTTGGTCACCGAAAGCTGCTTGAGATGCGTTTGCACGAAGTCCCAAGCGGATTCCGGCGTTGCGCCACGTTCCGCAAAGCGCTGTTCCAGTCCG
Organism: Ectothiorhodospira sp. PHS-1; assembly: GCF_000225005.1. Classification (NCBI taxonomy): domain Bacteria; kingdom Pseudomonadati; phylum Pseudomonadota; class Gammaproteobacteria; order Chromatiales; family Ectothiorhodospiraceae; genus Ectothiorhodospira; species Ectothiorhodospira sp. PHS-1. Next base: position 7,555 of record NZ_AGBG01000030.1, read on the forward strand.
CCGTTGGGCTTGTACGCAGAGATCACCAGGTCCTGCTTCACGGCTGTGGTGGACGTCACTTGCCTATAGCTACCTTGTACCTTGTCCAGGGCGCTAACCTCAGCCACAACAAAGCCAGCCTGCTGCAATGCCACCTGGATCGCGTTCCAGACGGATGCCTTGCTGTTGGAGAACACCACGGTCATCCAGCGCCCGGGTTTGAGCACGCGGAGGTATTCCGCGAAGCAGCGCTGCATCAAGTGCTGGTATTCCGGTAACGCCTTGTTCTTCGGCTTATCGATGATGGCCTCGGATCGTGATTCAGTCGTGACTCCATGCCAAGCCTCAACAAGAAAATTAAGGTCCGCGTAGAAAATGTTCTCGCCGAACGGTGGGTCGGTGAATATATAGTCGACGCTGTCATCTGAAAGTGGGAGTCGGCCAGCGGTACCCGTAGTTACGGCTGCACACTGTCGCTGCCCAATTACCGAAGCGGAAAAGAGCTTGATGAGCCGATCAATTTTGCCCCCCAAGATGTAGCGCGGACTTAGTTCGGCATGCTGTGACGGGACGTAATAGACGCCCTTCATATACTGAGAGACTTGCGAAAAACCTGTTGGGCGATACGAGTTCAAGACAGTGATATTCCAGATAGCCTGTTCGACTACGAACTTAAGGAACGCTCGAATCCGCTGATCTGGATGACTGCTTGCCTGGTCCCAAAGAAGACCCATAGCGTGGGCAGCCCGGGGCAGAAAAAAATGGTGAACATGGGTGAATCCTTTCGGCGCAATTCGCGATCCATGGTACATCTGCTCGACCGGGAAGGGTGTGTTTGGAATTGACGCTGGATAGGGCATCGCTTGGATCCGCGCAAGCGTCGCCATATCTTGGTCGTCTGGCTCCTTCTCATACCGCGCATTGCCCACCTTATAGACGATCAGGGACGGCTTAAACTTGACCCGTTGCCACGGCTTGCTGGTGCACGGATCAAGGCGGTTTTCCAACACGCGATCCATCCTGCCCTTGTTCAACTCTGCGCCGCAATGCGGGCAAGGAAACGCAGCGCGTACTCGTTTGCTGTCCTTGTCCAGCGCTTCGTCCAGAAAATTCACTTCACCTGCGCACTCCGGACAGGTGAAGACTTCGCTCCAAACGGTGTATTCAATTCGCCCCTTGGTCTTGCTGTCCGAGTGCAGGGTCTCGTACATCCAGCCGATTTCCTGCTCGACCTCCTTAAGCAGTTGTTTCCCCGCCTTGGCGAAGGTATCCACATCGAACGGCAGGTTGTAGTTGGCTGCGATGAAGGTGGCCGCCGGCGACAGATCGTTGAGGATGACGCGGCGTGCTCCCCACTTCGGTGCTGGCTTGCCTTGCTTCTTCCACTCCATTTCCAGCTCATGCCGGTAGTCCGCGGGTGCGGAAGCGCACCACTGGGCGGCAACGCCGGTCATGCCCGAGCCTGCGAAGCCATCTAGCACGATATCGCCGGGCTGGGTGTAGTGCAGAATTGACGGCACAATGGCCAGGTGCGGCACTTTGGTGTGGTAGGAATGCGCACGATAAATGGCGTCGGTTTTACCGACCGAAACGTCAATCGCCAAGGGTTCTCGGCTGTACGTCTGCTGCGCGTCGTAGGGCTTCCCGTAGTGCTCGACGAACTCCGCCAGCCAGGGGTTAGGGCAGGCGGTGTAATAAGGCGGATCGGACATAGCCAGAATCGCCTCATCGGTGCCATGCGGGAAACCTTCCTGCTTGCGGAATTCCGGATCTTTCAGCTTTTCGGCCAGCAACTTCAGATAATGCTCGCGGCGAGCCTGATCACTGGGGAAGGTTTGGCCCAGGCATTCGACCGGGCCGGAAGTGGTCTCGGATCTCAAGTCCAGGGAATCAGTCGAATTCATTGCTGTACGTCCATTGTCTGTAGGTGTGCAAGTCGGAATGAGCCACGACTTGCTGTTGAATCTTGATCAGCTGAGCAAGTCACTGAACATGTGCAGCAGAAGGCTACTGTGACTTGTTTAGCCACTTGTGCAGTGATTGCTTGTACGGTGGTTGCGGTCATCATCACTCCACCACAAACCGCAGTTTGCTGGCGTCCTTGCCCTTGCAGCGTTCGGTCATAAATGACTCGAAGCGGCGGCGCAGGTCTTCCGGCGTGGCCGGAGAGCCGCCTGTCAGCAATGCCTGCTTGATGTCGTCGCCGGTGACCAGGATCTTCTCCAAGCCGGACAGCGCCTCCTGGATGGTGGCTACAAATTCCGGCGTGACTGAATCGGGCAGTGTTTTGGACGCCAGGAAGGCGGTAATCAGCTCGCGCTGGCTGGCCTTTAGCAGCTCGAAGTTGGCCTGGATGATGGGGTCGTCGAGGTTGTCCAGCAGGGTCTGTTGCCAGCCTTCGAGCAGGCGATCCAGTTCTTCATCCAGGGCCTTGAGTACGTTGGCGGCCGGCAGCAGGTCGGCTTGCTCGTTGGCTGGCCGGAAACCGCAGTGCGGGCATACCGGACTGGTGGCCAGCTCAGCTTCGACCAGCGAGGCGCAGCTCTTGAGCTTGTCGAGCTTGTCTTCGAAGCTGGTGAGCTGCCCGGTAGGCATCAACGAGATGCCCGCCAGGGCGCGCAGGGTGGTGATGCGCGAGTCGCGGCGCAGGGCGGTCTTGGTCTTGTCCTCGGCTACGCCGAGGCGTGCCTTGCTGTGCTGGGCCACGTAGGCATTGATGTAGTCCTTCTTGAGCGCAGCCAGCTGTTGGCGGTAGGTGGCGGCGTGGGCTGCGCTCTTGTCCTGGGCGAGCTTGTCGAGAATATCCTTGCGGGCTGCTTGAGCCTGCTGCACCCAGGCGTGGTCACTCGGCAGGACCATTTCCGCCTGGGACAGATAGCCAGCCACGCTACCCAGCTCGGCGACCAGATCACGCAGTTTCTCAACAGCGGAGAGCACGTCCAGGTTCTTCTGCTGTGCCTCAATGTCGGCCTGGGTGATGCGCAGGTTCTTCAGCTTGCCCACGGTGTTGTAGGGGGACAGGCTTTCCAGGAAGCTCTTGAGGGCCTCCAGGCGGCTGCGCCAATCACGCAGCTCTTCTTCACGCAGCAGGGACTGACCCCAGAAGCTCAGACGGGTTTGCAGGTCGGTACCCACGGTGAGCACGCGGTTGACCAGCTTTGCGACGGCTTCCAGCAGTTCCTTAACGGGCTCTTCCTTGCCTTGGGTAGCCATCTGCGCAAAGCCGCTTGGCAGGCCCAGCAGCTCGAACAGTGAGCGAAGAACGGCGACGTTGATCTCCTTGGGGGCTTCAACGTGCTTGAAGGTCTTGAGATCATCCAGGGCGCGCTCCACCAGCAGGGAGAGCTTGCCGGAGTCGATCTTGTCGCCGGTGATGGCGAGCACAATGTCACCGGAGTAGACCAGCCCGCCCAGCACGGCCATCAGCAGATCGGGCTCCAGGCGGAAGCGTACCGGTGCGAAGAACTCGACATCGGTGGCACCACTGATCAGCTCGGCGCGGTTGAGAACCTGGCCGTGGCCCTTGGCGGTAAGGCGGCTGAGGACTTCCTGGGCGTAGCGCGAGCGGGTCGGCTCGATGCGGTCGCCGTCGAGCATTTCCAGGGCATCCAGGATGACGATGGCGTCCTTGGTGCGGGTGCCGCCGGCAAGTGCCTTCAGTGCATTGCCGATGAGCTGCTTGCGGTTGGCTTCGGTGACCAGCGCGGAGAACGTCGGGTACTCCGGTGCCAGGTCGGCAAAATGGGTGCCGAGGGCCAGGCCTGAGGTCACGTTGACGATGTCCCGGAAGTTGGCGCGCTCATCCGGCCCCAGCCGCAGCTTGTCACGCATGGAAACGCCCTTGGCCCACTCCTGCAGGGTTTTGGTCTTGCCTTGGTAGGTGACTTCGAAGGCCGTCATCTGCTTGTCCTGCAGCCACTTGCTCATGTCGCGCAGGGCTTCTTTGGCCTTGTCCAGATACACCGACTTGGCGCCACCGCTGGCCGAGGAAGCCAGCTCTTGGGCAGCGGCATAACAGGCCAGATAGCGCTTGATGGCATCGTCCAGGCCTTTCAGGCGGAAGAACACCTCATCCGTGCGGCTGTCGTCGCGAAAGCGCGGAGGCTCGAACGGCTGGATGAAGTAGATGTAAAAATCGCGCTCCGGCTGGGCGGTCGGCCGGTCGTTGGGGGCACCCAGGAACAGGTAGCCGTTACGTTCGACACGCCGCTCCTGCCATTCCACCTGGTGTTGCCAGATTCGGTAGCCGGTGACGTAGGTGTCTTCCTCGGTACGCTCCATCAGCTGCATCAGGGCACCGTAGTAGGCGCGATCCAGAGCGTCGTCGGACAGGGCTTCGGCGCGCTTCTCAATCTGTGCGTCGTAGTCGACGTCTTTCTTCAGGTCGAGGTAGTACTGCTCGGTGTCGGGCGCCTTGGAAATGAACTGGCCGTTCACCGTTTTGACGATCTCGCGAAGGGTGGTTTGCACGGTGGTCAGCAGGTCGTCGGCCGGCTCGCCCCCCATGTCCTCGATGCCGGGCTGGTACAGGCAAAGGGTGTCGCGCAGCTCTTCTGCGGTCGGCCCCACGGGCACGTAGATATCGCCGCCAGTAGTCAGGCGGTGGACGGACAGGCCTTTGATGACGCGAATGGCCATGGCCTTGTAGGCTGGGCGAGAAAACGCTTTTTGCACGCGCTCGCCCAGCACTTCAGCGACATTGAGTACAGGGCCGATATTCGGGTCTGAGCGCAGTACCGAGTTGGATGTGACCGTTTCCCAGAACTTGTCGAAGCCGATCAGGCCTGGGCGGTCGGTGGGCACTTCATCGTCCAGGATGGCCTGAATCTGGTCGCGCAGGGTGACCAATGCGCCGCGTTTTTCGGTAAAGATCAGGCGCTCGAAGGTGCCGATGTAGTCCGGGTGCACTGGAAACAGCCGCACGTATTCATCCATCCGCTCGTTCATGTTGTGGTAGAACTTGGCGAAGGGCGTGAGATAGGTGCGGATCTTGTGTTGCTGGTCAGCGGATTTTTTCAGCAGACGCTCGGCAACCACGAAGCTGACATCCTGACGGGCCAGCAGTACCTGGGCAAAGCGCTCGTTTACGCGGCGCAGGCTGTCGGCAACATGCTGGAAGCGGCTGTTGTCGAAGATAGCTTCCTGTACGCCAGCCACGAAACGGAAGCGCAGGTGCTTGGTGACTTCGCCGATCTCGCGCAGGAAGGACAGATCCAGCACTAGGTCGTGGTCCTTGCGCGAGCGCAGGAACTCAAGGAACTCGTCGACCACCAGCAGCACGCCCTTGCCAGGGTGTACTTCGTCAAAGGCTGTCATCATTTCCTCGAACGCGGCCTTGTTGTTGACGACTTTGTCGGCCGGCGGGAAGGCATAGCTGACGCCCTGCTTCTCCAGGAAGATTTCCAGCTCCTGGGTGATGATGTCGCGCAGGGACATCTGGCTGGAGATCTCGATGCGGTGCACCTTGAACTTGCCGGCGATGCTGCCGGCCGCCTCGGCGACTTTGGGGTGCTGAACCATCGGCACATAGGCGGCGTCTTCGGCGATCAGCGACAGCACCGACATCAAGTGCGATTTACCGGTGCCGTAGTTGCCGACCACCAGCACGCCTTTATGGTCAACCGACTCATCGAAGGAGAGCTGCGGGATCATCTGCTTGGCAATCCGCTCGGCCATGTCATCGGAAATGACATAGGTGGCGACGAGCTTCTTGGCCTCATTGGGCCGATTGGCGTCGAGCAGCTGAATGACCGACTCAATCGGCTCGAACTGAATAAGATCCCCGTAGCGCATGTGCTTCCCCTTTACCCCAACGATTCAATTTCAAATGGGACCAGGCCATCCAGGCCGTAGTCCTGATATTCCGGATGCCCCATCTCGGCATAGACGAGCCGGCCTTCGCGCAGCTCACCCGGCCACACAGCGACTACGCGGCGGCCATGGGCGTGGCGCTTGAGCAGGTCCAGCGGGTCCAGCTTGAGCGAGCGGTCGAACAGCAGCTCGAGATTGTCGAGCAACAGCAGGTCGCCCTCGGCATGTTCATCAGCGAGATCCCGCAGAACCACATTTGCCTGGAGTGCCCGCTGCCGCTGAGAGATCGCGGCCAACTGGCGGCCCAAGGCGGCACCGACATTCATCACACGGATGCCGTGTTGCTTCGCCAGCGCACCGAGCAGGGCACTCTTGCCGCTACCAGGGTGGCCAATCAGCAGGACCAGCTTGGTTTGCAAGGCGCTTACTTCGTTAATTCGCTGTTCGAGCTGCTCCAGCATGGCGGCCTCAGTCCAGTTCGGCCGCTTGCTGCTGCTCCGATGAGCAGTAGCCGGGTGCGAGCAAAGCGCTCTTGACGCCATAAATGGCTAGGTGGTCTTTCAACCACAGGCGATACTCAGGCCCCCGCAGGCTGTGGTCCGGGGAACAATCGACGCTCCATTTGCGCAAGATGTAGCCCGCCGTGGCAGCCCGCAGCTTCATGCGCAGGCTGCCGTCATCCATGCCGTAATCCATTTTGGTGATCTCAGGGCGCGGCTGTGCTGGATGCGGGACTAGTTCCAGCTCCACGATGCGGGTCCACTGGATATCCTGGTCGCTGCGCTCGTGGGCTTGCACGCCGGCATCGCGTGAGGCCGTCGGGCGCTTTATCCGTGTAATCACGAAATCCCTGAATTCCTGGGTTTTGCGATCAAAGGCGCGGGTGTGCCAGCGCAGCCCGTTGTCGATCAGGGCAAAGGGCACGATTTCGCGCTGGGTGCGGCCGCTGGAAATAGAGTGATATTCGATGGCAAGGGGCCGCTCCTGGTGAATGGCACGGGTGACGGCGGCCAGTACGTCCAGATCCGGATGCGTGAGTCTGGATGGAATTTCACTGGCTACCCAGGCTCTCAGCCGGGATGGTTCGCCATCGCCAAACCCTTGGGTCAACCAGGCCAGGACCCGCTCGGGCTGGAAGTCAAAAACGGGTTTGAAGTGCTCGCCGAGCATGTAGTACTTGGCTTTGGTGTCGTAGTCAATATTGCCTGGCGCCAGTTCCTTGTAGATCGCCAGATCCCGCGTGGCAGCGGCGGACTGGATGCCGAAGCGCGATACCAGATCCTGGCGGCGGATATCCCCAATGAAGCGCACCCGCAGCTCTACAAAGGCAAGGCGGTCGCGCTGCGGCTGGGTAAGGTCGTCAAGCTGTTCGTTGGACATTCCTGAGACTCATGCTGGAATCGGGGCCGTGATTGTTTCAGGAAGTATATGGCGCGCCCCAGCATGCGTCCATTACACACATGCCAATTCAGTGTGGCGATCATGGTGATCAGGACTATGCCGGGGCGATCTTGGTGGATGGTGGGTTAGGAGTCACTCTTGTTGTGGTCGGTATGCTCGGCTGTGCCAGCCAGGCTGTTACCCTCGAACGACGGTGTTCTTGCCCGTAGCGATGACGCCAGGCGACCGCCTGCTGTATCCGCGACTCGATCCTTGATCTTCTCAGCGGCCGCAGCGCCAATGCCTTTGGCCAGGTTGCCCGCCGTGCCGGCCGCCAGGCTAACAGCTCGCTTTGCGCCGCTCTCGGAATTGCCACCAAACCCTGCTGCGCCTGCTGCCATGCCGGCCGCTCCCATAACGGCACCTACCGCAGCTCCAGTGCCGAAGTTGCCGATACCGCCGCCAGACCCGATGCCGGCACCTGTGATGACCCCGCCAACCATTGGCGGCACCCAGTTAACCAGCAACAGCAATGCCATGCAGAACACCAGCATGACGCCCAGTTCTTCGATGTTGAGCACGTTCTGGTTCATCCTGGCGTAGAACGTAGACAGCATGTCGTTACCAATGCCGACTAGTAGCACCATCGTCATGATCTGCACGGCTACGCCAAGGACGGTCTTGTAGTAGTTGATCGCCATGTCCGAAGTCCAGCGCGATCCGCCGAAGCCCAGGAAGAAGATGCCGGCATAGGCCAGCAGCCAGGTGGTGATCAGCGATTAGGGGTGGGAAATAACACCCAGTGGTACCCAGCAGGGGAGGGGGGAAGGCCGTGGAAGCGTTGAGCGGCTGTAAGTGCCTGATTTTATGGTGGGCCCGGTCGGACTCGAACCGACGACCAAGGGATTATGAGTCCCCTGCTCTAACCAACTGAGCTACAGGCCCAAGGGGAAGGAAATCAGGATAGGGGAAGATACAAGAGATCGGGCGGCAGGGGAAGCGTGTCCTGGGTGTTCCGGCCTTTGCGGGGTGTTGCTGTCCGTGGGTGCCTTGTTGTTCGCCGGTCAGCTCCCACGGTTGCATTTGTGGCAATCGATGTGGGAGCCGACCTGTCGGCGAATCAGGCGTATTTCACTCTATTTATTCCAGGTCCAGGAAGCTGCGCAGCATCTCCGAGCGGGAGGGGTGACGCAGCTTGCGCAGGGCCTTGGCCTCGATCTGGCGGATACGCTCGCGGGTGACGTCGAACTGCTTGCCCACCTCTTCCAGGGTGTGGTCGGTGTTCATGTCGATGCCGAAACGCATGCGCAGCACCTTGGCTTCCCGCGGGGTCAGGCTGGCCAGGACCTCGCGGGTGGTCTCCGACAGGCTTTCCCGGGTGGCGGACTCAATCGGGGACTGCACGTTCACGTCCTCGATGAAATCCCCCAGGTGGGAGTCCTCGTCGTCGCCGATGGGCGTCTCCATGGAGATGGGCTCCTTGGCGATCTTGAGCACCTTGCGCACCTTGTCCTCCGGCATCTCCATGCGCTGGGACAACTCCTCCGGGGTGGCTTCGCGGCCCATCTCCTGCAGCATCTGCCGGCTGATCCGGTTGAGCTTGTTGATGGTCTCGATCATGTGCACCGGGATGCGGATGGTGCGGGCCTGGTCCGCGATGGAGCGGGTGATGGCCTGACGAATCCACCAGGTGGCATAGGTGGAGAACTTGTAGCCGCGCCGGTATTCGAACTTGTCCACCGCCTTCATCAGGCCGATGTTGCCCTCCTGGATCAGGTCCAGGAACTGCAGGCCGCGATTGGTGTACTTCTTGGCGATGGAGATCACCAGACGCAGGTTGGCCTCCACCATTTCCTTCTTGGCGCGACGGGCCTTGGCCTCGCCGATGGACATGCGACGGTTGATGTCCTTGATTTCGCCGATGGTGAGGCTGGACTCCTCCTCGATGGTCACCAATCGCTTCTGGGCGCGCAGGATGTCATCCCGGTGCTCGGCCAGCAACTCCTTGTATTTGCTCGTCTTGCCCTTCAGGCATCCGTCCAGCCATTCCAGGTTGGTCTCGTTTTCCGGGAAGGTGCGAATGAAGTCCTTGCGGGGCATCTGGCAGGTGTCCACGCACAGGCGCATGATGGCGCGCTCCTGGTTGCGGATGCGTTCCACCATCTCGTGCAGGTCGGCGGTGAGCTGATCCACCAGCCGGGGCACCAGCTTGAACTCCATGAAGTAGCGGGCCAGTTCCTCGCGGGCCTGGCGATATTCCTCGCGCTTGTCGGCGCCAGCATGGGCAATGGCCTTCTCGTACATGGCCTTGAGGTGCGTGAAGCGGATGCGGGCCTCTTCCGGGTCCGGGCCGGTATCCTCGGGGGCGGCGGCTTCATCGTCGCCGTCGTCGTCATCCCCGTCATCGCTGTCGTCGCTGTCATCGGCCGCCTTCACGGAAGGGGTGTCTTCCTTGGGCAGGGAGACGGCGGCGATTTCGTCGGCGTTGGGGTCGATGAAGCTGACGACCACGTCTGTGAGCTTGGTTTCACCCGCTTCCACCTGGTCCCATTCGGCCAGCAGGGAGGCGATGGACTTGGGGTAATGGGCCAGGGCGAACAGCACCTGGGACAGGCCGTCCTCGATGCGCTTGGCGATCTGGATCTCGCCTTCGCGGGTCAGCAGTTCCACCGTGCCCATCTCGCGCATGTACATGCGCACGGGGTCGGTGGTGCGGCCGAATTCACCATCCACGGAGGCCAGCGCGGCGGCGGCTTCCTCGGCGGCGTCGTCGTCGGTGGAAACGGAGCTGTCGGAGAGGATCAGACTGTCGGAATCAGGCGCCTGTTCATGGACGGTGATGCCCATGTCGTTGATCATGGCGATGATGTCTTCGATCTGTTCGGGATCGACGATGGTGTCCGGCAGGTGATCGTTCACCTCGGCATAGGTCAGGAAGCCCTGCTCCTTGCCTTTGGCGATGAGCTCCTTCAGGCGGGATTGCTGTTCTTCGTGATTCATGGAAACCTGCTCAAGCTGGGAACTGTGCGCAAACCGGGGGAGGCTCTGGCCGGGACTGAAACGTTCAAGTATAGCACCCATCATGGGTGGCTGCCATCTTCGCCGGCAACAGGACGGCGCCCTCCGGGCCGTTTCGGCGCCGTGCCCGGCTTACCGGGACTTTCTCGTCAGCAGGGCCTTCAGCTCGGCCTTTTCATCTTCCGACAAGGCCGACCGGGACGCCTTGGCCAGCAGGGCTTCGGTGCGCTGCTCGGTGTACTGTCCGCGCAGGCGGCCCAGGGCATCCCGCAGCAGTGTCGGCACCGATTCTTCCTGGCTGGGCGGCGGTTGCCACTGAGCCAATTTTAGTAGATGCCGTCCAGTTTCGCTGTCTCTCCAGCGCTCCAGCAGCCCCGCGGTGGTTAGATTGGGGTTCTGCGCCAGAGTTTCAAGCACCTGCACCAGGATCTTGACCCCGGGGGCCTGCAGATCCTGCAACCAGTCCATGTCGCCCAGCTCCCGGGCCAGCGTCGGCTGATCCAGCAGGATCGACAATGCCAGACGCACCGGCGTGATCTCCAGACGTTGCCGCCGGTTTGCCGGGGTGGGGCGGTGGGAAGGCGAGGGGGCCGGAGGTGGGTCGGCTTCACGTGGCGCCAGACCCCGCTCAAACTGATCCGTGGACACGGAGGCCAGTTGTGCCAGTTCGTTGATGATCTGGGCGCGCAGCAGGCCGTCGGGCATGTCCCGGATCAGGCGGGTGGCCTGGGTACCCAGGGCGGCACGGCCTTCCCGGGTGCCGGCATCATGTCGCTGCCTGAGTTCGTCGATGAGGACATCCGACAGGGGGCGGGCCTGTCCCATGCGTGCCCGCAGACCCTCGAGGCCTTCCCGGCGCACCAGGGTATCCGGGTCTTCCCCTTCCGGCAGGAACAGGAAACGGACCTGGCGTCCGTCCCGCATCACCGGCAGGGTCTGTTCCAGGGCGCGCCAGGCGGCCTCCCGGCCGGCGCGGTCACCGTCGAAGCAGAACACCAGATGGGGAACCACCCGGAACAGTCGCTCCAGGTGATCCCGGGTGGTGGCGGTGCCCAGCGTGGCCACCGCATTGCGCAGTCCGAACTGGGCCAGGGCGATGACATCCATGTAGCCTTCCACCACCAGCAGTTCCTCCAGCCGGGGGGAGGCCTTGCGTGCCTCGTACAGGCCGTAGAGTTGCTGTCCCTTGTGGAAGACCGGGGTTTCCGGGGTGTTCAGGTACTTGGGTTCTCCCGGCCCCAGCAGACGGGCGCCAAAGCCCACCACCCGGCCTCGGCTGTCGCGGATAGGGAACATGATGCGGCCCCGGAAGCGATCATAGGGTGGACCGCCGTCCCTTTGGGTGGCCAGGCCCGCGTCGAGCAGCTCCTGTTCCTTGAAGGTCTTGCCCAGGGTCCGCAGCAGGTCATCGCGGAGATTGGGGGCAAAGCCCAGGCGGAAGTCCCGGGCAATTTCGCCGGTGAGTCCCCGTTGCTTGAGATAGTCCACTGCTTCCGGGTGGCGGCGCAGATTGTCCGTGAAATGGGTGGCGGCGGCCTCCTGGGCGGCGATGAGGCGTTGGAAGCCTTCACTGTCCCCGCGGCCCGGGCCGCTTTCCCGGGGTACTTCCATGCCGGCCCGCCGGGCCAGTTCTTCCACCGCCTCGACAAAATCCATGTTGTCGTACTCCATCAGGAAGCTGATGGCGGTGCCGTGGGCGCCGCAGCCGAAGCAGTGGTAGAACTGCTTTTGCGGCGTGACGTAGAACGATGGGGTCTTTTCCGCGTGGAAGGGGCAGCAGGCGGCGTATTCCCGGCCCTGTTTCTTCAGGGTGACGCGGCTACCCACCAGCTCCACGATATCGGTGCGGGCCAGCAGTTCATCAATGAAGGCTTGGGGGATGCGGGACATGAATGTTCCAGGCCCTTCTCCCGGGTGGGGAGAAGGGCATGCCTGCGACGGAGATCAGTTCGCCATGGCGTCCTGTACCGAGCGGAAGCTGCGGATGAACGGCTGATTGCGCCGCACTTCCGCCGGTAGGGCCGGGATGGCGCTACGGGCCGCATCGGCGGAGGCATAGGAGCCGAACACCAGCACATACAGGGTCTGATCCCCGCGGCGCATGGGGAACCAGGCGACATCGCCGGGCAGATTGGTGTTGCGGGCGTAGTCCCGAACCGCCGCCTCATTGCCGCCGGCCAGGATCTGGATGGTGAAGCGATCCGGGGACTGGGCGCGAAGCCATTGGGCATCACGGATCCGCTTGCCGTCGGCCGTGGTGGTCGGTGCCGGGGCGGCTGCGGGTGGCGACGGTTGGCGCGGCGCCGCCGGCGCCGGTGGCGTGGGTGCCGGGGCCGGAGTCGGCTGTGCCGGAGCCGGTGCCGGGGGCGGCGTGGGCTCCGGTTCCGGCACCGGTTCGGGCTCGGGTTCCGGCGCCGGCATCGGGGTCGGTTCGGGCGCCGGTCGGGGTGGGCTGATCGGCACAGGCTGAACGGGTACCGGTTGCAGCACGCGATCCTGGGGTGTTTCCGCCGGTGCCGGTCTCGGGGTTTGCTGAGGCAGCATGATGGGCTGGCTGAGGGTGGTCTCGGCCGGATCTTCCCGGCCCGTGAAAATGCTGGTCAGGATCAGTACCGCGCCCACCAGAACCACGCCGGCCACCGCCGGCGCAAACCAGCGTTGCTGCCAGAAGGCCGGTGAGCCGTCGGCGTCGTCGTCTGTTTCATCCTCGCTGTCCCCGGCGGTGTCGGTCGTGCCGCCGAAAAGGGCGGCCAGGCGCCTGTTGGCCAGGGTGTTGATGCGCCCCGGCAGCCCGTTTGAATCCCGATGGATGGCCTGGATCGCGTCGTCGTCCAGCAGGCGGGGGTTTTCCAGTCCCGCGGCCTGCAGGCGATGTCGCAGGTAGGCGGCCGTTTGCTCCCGGGTAAAGGGGCGCATCTGGACGGTCATCTGGGTTTCCGGGCTGTCCAGGGATTCGTCCAGGGCGCTCAGGTGTTCTTCAATCTCCGGTTCGCCCACCAGCAGCAGGCCAAAGCACTGGTTGGTCTGATCGTGAACCCGGCGCCGAGCCTGGACCAGTTCCGCCAGCACCGCCGAGTCAAGCAGATGGGCGTCGTCGATGGCCAGCACCGGGCGCATGCCCTGCTGGACCATGGCGGCCATGAAGCTGTCCAGATGATCACTGCCCTGGGGCGGGGTGGCATCCTTCCAGTACTGACGCACGGTGTAGTCGATGGCCGCCAGGCTGATGTTGGCGCGGGCCTTGAAGGCGCAGAAGTCCATGCTCTCCCGGCCCTGTCCCAGGATCCGCAGCAGCTGGGTGCTCTTGCCCACCCCCACCTCGCCCTTGAGGATGACGATGTTCTGGTCATTGCGAAGATGTTCGAGGACCACGTTCACCGGCATGTCGGTGGCCGGGTCCGTGTAGAGGAATTCTTCGTTGGCGACTGGACCGAAAGGTTGTTGCCGGAGTCCGAGTCGTTCGAGACAGTCGGCGGACAGCATATCGTTGGCCATGGCTTACCTGGATGTCATGAGAGTGTGTTCGGGTCGAACAGGCGACCGTATTCGGCAATGGCAAAGCGATCGGTCATACCTGCCAGATAGTCGGCGATGGCGCGGGCCCGACCGGCATCGCCGGTCTCCGCGGCCAGGCGTTTCGCCTTGTGTTCGTGTTCGGTCGGCAGCAGGGCGGGGTCGGCCATGTAGGCCTGGAACAGCTCCGTCAGCACTCTGGCTGCCTTGACGGTCATGCGTTTGACCCGGTAATGACGGTAAAGATGCTGACGCAGAAACCGTTTCAACTCAAGGTTATATTCCCGGATCTGTGGACTGAAGCAAATCAGCGGACGAGGTTGCAGGCGCACGGCCTCCAGGCTGTCCGGCGCTGCCGCGAGGATGCGGGCCTGGCTGCTGTCGATCAGATCCGTGACCAGGCGGTTGATCATGCGGCGGATCACTTCATGACGGGTGCGCTTTTCACTCAGATCCGGAAAGCGGGTCCGCACTTCCTGAAAGGCCTCCCGGAACAGGGTGACTTCCATGAGCCGGTCCACGGTGATCAGCCCCGAGCGCAGGCCGTCATCCACGTCGTGGTTGTTGTAGGCGATCTCGTCCGCCAGATTGTTGAGCTGGGCTTCCAGGCTGGGCTGGTGACCCTGGATGAAGCGGGCGCCGACATCGCCCAGGGCGGCGGCCGCCGCCGGGGTACAGTGCTTGAGGATGCCTTCCCGGGTCTCGAAGGTCAGGTTCAGACCGTCGAATTCCGCGTAATGGGCTTCCAGCACATCCACCACCCGCAAGGACTGCAGATTGTGCTCGAACCCGCCGTAATCGGCCATGCACAGGTTCAGGGCGTCCTGACCGGCATGTCCAAAGGGGGTGTGTCCCAGATCGTGGGCCAGGGCGATGGCCTCGGTGAGATCCTCGTTGAGGCGTAGCACCCGGGCAATGGCGCGGGCGATCTGGGCCACTTCCAGGCTATGGGTCAGGCGGGTACGGAACAGGTCTCCCTCGTGATTGACGAACACCTGGGTCTTGTATTCCAGGCGACGGAAGGCGGTGGAATGAATGATGCGGTCCCGGTCGCGCTGGAACTGGCTGCGATAGCGGGGTGGGTCCTCCGGGTGATGGCGCCCCCGGCTGTTGCCTTCATGCGCCGCATAGGGGGCAAAGCGCTCGGGGTCCATGACAGGCGCCGGATGGGTGTTCATGGGTGGGCCAGGGCCTCCAGGGTGTCGTCCAGGGCGCGGGGATCGAAGTCGGCGGTGACCAGCGACCGGCCGATGCCCTGCATGAGCACCAGGCGCAGCCGGCCCTGCTGAACCTTCTTGTCCACCGCCATCAACTCCCGGAAGCGGGCGGCGGAGAGATCCGGCGGGGCCTCGACGGGCAGCCCGGCGGCACTGATCAGGGCGGTGATGCGTGCGACTTCGGACTCGCTCATCCAGCCCATGCGGCAGGACATCCGCGCGGCCATCACCATGCCCATGGCCACCGCCTCGCCGTGCAGCCAGCGGCCGTAGCCCAGGCCGGTCTCGATGGCGTGACCGAAGGTATGCCCCAGATTGAGCAGGGCGCGGCGACCGGATTCCCGTTCATCTTCCGCCACCACCCGGGCCTTGTCGGCGCAGGAACGGCGGATGGCGAAGGCCAGGGCCTCCGGCTCCCGCGCCAGCAGGCGGGGAAGGTGCTGCTCCAGCCATTGGAAGAACTCCGGATCATCGATGAGGCCGTACTTGATCACCTCGGCGATGCCCGCGCTCAGCTCCCGGTCGGGCAGGGTGTTGAGGGTGTCGGTATCGATCAGCACCAGGCGGGGCTGGTGAAAGGCCCCGATCATGTTCTTGCCCAGGGGGTGATTGACGCCGGTCTTGCCGCCCACGGACGAGTCCACCTGGGAGAGCAGGGTGGTGGGCACCTGGATGAAATCGATGCCCCGCTGATAGCTGGCGGCGGCAAAGCCGGTGATGTCGCCGATCACCCCGCCCCCCAGGGCGATCAGCACGGCGCCGCGGTCCAGCCGTCGTTCCAGCAGGGCGGTGTAGATGGTGTCCAGGGTCTGCAGGTTCTTGAACTGCTCGCCGTCGGGCAGGATCACCGTCTCCACCGGGCCGGTGTCGGTCCGGACCAGGGTCCGGGTGAGGGTGTCCAGATAGAGGGGGGCGATGGTTTCGTTGGTGACCACCATGGCCCGGCGGCCCTTGAGGGCCTGGTCAAGCCACGCCGGTTCATCCAGCAGGCCCCGGCCGATATGGATCGGGTAACTGCGTTCGCCAAGTTCAACGGTGAGTGTGTCCATGGGGTCATCATACTCGACGTGTGAAAACCAAGGCCAGATGCGTGTCCGCCGGCAGGCTCAGGTTCCCGCGACCTGGTCCGCGCCCGCGCCCCGGGGACGGGAGGAGGTGCCCCGGGGGCGACGAAAACGCCGGGCAATGGTCCTGACCGTGCCGCGCAGGTGTTCCCGGTCGGTGTCCACGATCAGGTCTGCGATCTCCCGGTATAGGGGGTCCCGGGTACGGAACAGCGCCTCCAGGCGGGCGCGGGGGTTGTCGGTCTGCAGCAGGGGACGGTTGCGATCCCGCGAGGTGCGTCGGAGTTGGGTATTCACCGAGGCGCGCAGATAGACCACCAGGCCGCAGCGGGCGAGCCGCATCCGGTTTTCCGGACGCATCACCACGCCGCCGCCCGTGGCCAGCACGATGCCCTGGCGACTGCATAGCTCATCGATCATGGCTGCCTCCCGATCCCGGAAACCGGCCTCGCCCTCGTACTCGAAAATGGTGGGGATGCTCACTCCCGTGCGCCGCTCGATTTCCTTGTCGCTGTCCACGAAAGGCAGGTGCAGATAGGTGGCCAGGTGCCGGCCCACGGTGGACTTGCCGGCACCCATGGGGCCGATGAGGATGATGTTGGACATGCCGGCCAAGACGGGGAATCCCACTGGTTTCACAGGGTTGCGATGGTGGCATGGAGCGGTGAAGGATGGCAAATACCGCGGACATGTCGGCGGTGAAGAAGTGGATTACACTCTGAAGTTCAAGGATGAACATCTGGCCAGAGGTGCCGACCCATGTTGCCTGCCTGTGATATGTGTGATGACCGTGCCGGACGGCACCGAGGTTTTTCCCTGACCGAGGTTCTGGTGGCCCTGCTGGTGCTGTCCATCGGCCTGCTGGGGCTGGCTGCCCTGCAGCTGAACGGCCTCAAGGGCGTGCACTCCGCCTATCAGCGCACCCTGGCCGGCGTGATCGCCATGGATGCCGGCGAGCGGCTGTGGATGAGTCTGAGTCCGGATTATCCCCTCCAGGATCCGGAGGACATCCAGGCAGGCTGGTTGAGCGACTGGAGCAATGAGATAGGTTCACCCGGTTACACTCCGGGCAAGGCCACCCTACCGGGCCTGAATGCCAGCACGATCGAGTGTACCGGCGGGAACTGCACCATCACCATGCGCTGGTCCGAGGGACGATTTGACGAACCCTCCGGTCACTCGATGTTCGAGTACCATCTTACCCTGCCGACAGGGGGTGGCTCATGAGCGCGCCTTCCTCTTGCCGGATTCCCTTGCTGCGTCAGTCGGGCCTGTCCCTGGTGGAACTGATGGTGGCCATGGTCCTGGGCCTTCTGCTGCTGGCGGGGGTGATCCAGGTCTTTCTGGGCAATCAGACCACTTATCGGGAGACCCAACGCCTGGCCGCCCTGCAGGAAGCCATCGGCTACGGCGTGGACTTCATGGTCCGGGACATCCGGGGCGCCATTGCCCTGGAGCATGACAACGGGGTACTGCGGGTGACCCGCGACCGGGATCTGGCCTGGTGCGGCGTCGATGTGGGCGTGGGGGATGTCTTCTACTACGTGGCAGCCGGTGGTCTGCGCTGCGGTGACGGCGCCACCCAGAACCATGAGCTGGTGCCGGGGCTGAAGGATGGGTCCATGGACATCAGCCTGATACCGGGCAATGGCCCAACCATCGGCGTCCGTATCGAACTGGTTTTTGAAAGCCGTTCCGCCCCCGGTCATCCCGTCCATGAGCACCCCGTGCAATTTCATGTGGCGCTGCGCAACGCCCTTCTGCCTTAGGTTTAATAACCTCTTGCCTGCACCGAACTCTGAACCAGTTCAAGGTTTTCCGGGTATCGGGTTGCTTTAATGGACGAATCGAGGCGACAGACGGACTTGTCAGGGAGGTTGAAATGCCCATTTCTCTGGTTCGTGAGCGGGGTGCCGTGCTGGTGGTCAGCTTGGTGCTCCTTGCGTTGGCCACGCTCGTGGGCGTGAGCGGCATCAGCACGGCACTGATCCAGGAAAGGATTGCCGGCAACCACAAGCAGATCACCGATGCCTTCATGGCGGCGGAGAGTGGTCTTGGTAGCGTCGTCAACGCGATTGCGGACCAGGGTCCATCCGGCATGGGGTTCTGGAATTCCAAGGAGGACATGGTCCAGCTCATCGGTGCCGGCCGCCACTATGTGGGTGGAGTCGACGGCCCGGGCGCCTACTGGGAACTCGACGAGAGCGCCAGCATGATTGACGGGCATCAGGCGGAAGTCGTCCTGATCGGCCGCAGTTCCGATTCGGCAATCGCCGCCCAGCGCGCCCTCGTCCTGCAGGTCAGCCGCTGGTTCGATCCCTCCCCCGATTCCGCCTACACCTGCATCGGCGCATCCTGTACGTTGGGGCGAGTGTTGCCCTCGCAAAGAGGCAGAACCGTTCACTATGACGGCAGGGACTGGACGCCTCCCGGTCAGGCCGAATGTGAATCTGGTGATTGTCAGGCCCACATCCATCAAGAGGGCGGTTCCGGGGCCGGGCTTCACCTGATGTCCCAGACGGCGCCGGATCAATCGGCGTCTTACAGCCTTTTCGGTGCAGACGGCGAAGTGATCGGCAGTCCCCAGTTGAGGATCAGCTCGCTGCCGTCCTCTCCTGACGGTGGTGGCGTTCGCAGCTGGCAGCAATACCTGCAGACATTGCTGGCCGGTTCCGCCGATCGCATCATCCAGGTGGATCTTGGGGTCAATGCCGGTGCCGAAGGTGCCGATAGTCCCATGCTTGGCGAGATCATCGGCACGGGCGAACCGCCCGGTCTCTATCACATCACGGGTTCCGGCAGCCTTGGTCTTTCCGGTGATGTCCACGGCGCCGGTGTGCTGATCATTTCCGGTGACTCGTCCTCCGATGGATCACAGCAGACAGTCAACCTGTTCCCCTCCAACGGCTCATTTACGTTTGAAGGTCTGGTCATCCTGCGTGATGGCGTCATCCTGAATGCTGAGCAGGCCGATGTCAGTATCTATGGTGCCGTGGTGGTCATGCTTGGCGAGCATCAGGGCACGGGTGGTGGCCTGGCAGGCAATGTGGATATCCGTTACAGCAGCAAGGCCCTGAACCTGCTTTCCGAGCATCGTCTCTGGAACCCCGTGCAGCCCGACTTCAACTGGGCCTGGAAAGAAAAAATGGACCTCTATGCCCTCCTCAATGAGTAGCTAGCCCTAGTTCCAAAACCCGCATACCCGGCCTTGCTTGAGCCTGGGCTGGCTGCAAATTCGACCGGAAAACGTCACTCCCGCAACAGCGGGAGTCTTTGGTATTCGGCAGTCTTTCCCTGGATTCCCGCCTCCGCGGGAATGACGGCGGGAGGGCGCCTTCGCCCGGAATTGTCTCATCTCCACTGTTGATTCTTTTTGTTATGTTATAACATCTGCCTGGTTCGCCGAATCAACGCACCAGACTGAAACGGAGATGACCATGGCCACGAAACGCCTTCCGCTGACAGCGGCCGCCTTGCTGCTGTTTCCCTTGTCCGGGGTGTATGCCCAGGAGCCGCCGCGCGGCAGCACCCTTGCCGGCGCCACCATGACCCCGCTGCCGGCATTGGGCGGTGAACGGGTGTCTTCCGGCAGCGCCTTCAACCCGGATATCTCGGTCATCATCGATACCGTGTATTTGAACGAATTCAGCGGCCATGTGGGCACGCCGGCCGGGTTCGGGGGCGGCCACGATCATGGTCATGACCACGGCCATGATCACGATCATGGTCATCACCACGGTCATGGGCTGGAGGAGGGCTTCAATTTCCGTTCCGCGGAACTCACCTTTACCGCCTCCGTGGATCATTACTTCGATGCACTCCTCACCCTGCACCTGGATGAAGACCACGTGGAGGTGGAGGAGGCCTACATCACTACCCGCAGCCTGCCCGCCGGACTGCAGATCAAGGCGGGCAAGTTCCTCTCGGACATCGGCTACATCAACGCCCAGCACACCCATGACTGGGCTTTCGTGGATCGCCCCTTGGTGAACGAATACCTCTTCGGCGACCACGGACTGCAGGAGAAGGGCGTCCAGCTCACCTGGACCCCGAAGACCGCTTTCTACAGCGTCTTCGGTCTGGAACTGCTCCAGGGCGAGACTGCCGGCATCGCCTCCTATGAAGGGCATGGCGAGGGCAAGCCCTTCAGCGACAAGTCCGGTCCCCGGCTCATCACCGGCTTTGCCAAGCTGGCTCCGGATCTGGGCTACAACCACGCCGCCCAGTTCGGCCTTTCCTATGGTCATGCCCGCGCTTTCCAGCTGTCGGACTTCCACGACCACGGCGACCACGGTCATCGCCTGAGCTGGGACGGCACCGCCTGGTTTGCCGGTGTGGACGCCGTCTACAAATACGACGCCGGTCGGTCATTCGGTCATGGGGACTGGGTGGTGCAGGGGGAGTATTACCACCGGGAGATCGATGTGGATTTCCGGAATAACCAGCGTCCTCCGGTGTCCGGCGTGGCCCGCCAGGACGGCCTGTATGTGCAGGCGGTGTACGGCATTGCACCCCGCTGGCAGTTCGGTGTCCGGGCCGATGCCCTGGGCATGACCAACCGCAACACCCTGCAGTGGATGGGACACGGACATCAGGGTTACGAGTCCTTCGGCACCTCCTACCGTTATGCCGCCAACCTGACCTTCCGCCCCACCGAGTTCTCCTTGCTGCGTGCCCAGGTGAACCGGACCGACTTCGCCGGCGAGGATGATCATGACGAGGATGGCTGGGCCTTCATGCTGCAGTTCCAGGTCGCACTGGGCGTGCACGGTGCCCACCGGTTCTAATTAGGAGGTCAGGACGATGCACAAATGGCTGGCAGGACTGTTACTGATGTGTCTGGCCGTCACGGCCCAGGCCTCCCTCCAGGTGGTGGCCACCACCTCGGCCATGGGCATGCTGGCGCAGACCGTGGGCGGTGACGCCGTCACGGTGCGGGTGCTGGCGCCGCCGGATCGGGATGCCCATTACCTGCAGGCCCGCCCGAGCATGATGGCGGCCCTGCGCGGCGCCGATCTGGTGGTGGCCGTGGGGGCGGACCTGGAAGTGGGCTGGCTGCCCGCGGCCATCCAGGGGGCCGCCAACCCGGCCCTGAACCCCGGCCGTCCGGGTTACTTCGAAGCCGCCGCCCAGGTGGCGTTGATCGATGTCGGCGGTCCGGCGGATCGGTCCCTGGGGGATGTCCATCCCGCCGGAAACCCCCATGTGAACATGGACCCGGTCCGCATGGCCGAGGTGGCCCATGCGCTGTCGGAGCGCCTGTCCCTGCTGGTGCCGGAGGATGCCGCCAGGTTCCGGGCCAATGCCGAGGCCTTTGCCGATCAGGTAGAGGCACGACTGCCGGCGTGGCAGGCCCGGGTGGCCGGGGCGCCGGGGGTGGTCTTCTATCATAAGGATGCGGATTATCTGGCGTTGCGACTGGGGGTGCCGGTGCTGGGTTACGTCGAACCCGTACCGGGTGTTCCGCCCACCGCCCGGCATCTGCGCGATCTGGTGCGTGACCTGACGGGCCGGGACGGCGTCGTGATCCGGGCCGTTCACCATCCGGAGCGGGGGCCGCGCTTTGTGGCGCAGCAGCTGGACTGGCCCCTGCATGCCCTGCCGCTGGACCCGCCCCTGGGCGCGGATGCCGAGGCCTATCTGGCACTGATCGACCAGTGGGTGGAGGCCATGGTCGGGAATGCTCGGTGATGCAGCCCCTGCTGGTCTGTGACGGACTGATCGCCGGCTATGACAGGCCGGTGGTTGGTCCGGTCAGTTTCGATCTCTACGCCGGGGAAGTGGTGGGTCTGCTGGGCAGTAACGGGGCGGGAAAATCCACCTTGCTCAAGGCCCTCACCGGTCAGGCCCGGATCTTCGACGGTTGCCTGACCAGGGCACCGGGGCTACGCATGGCCCATCATCGCCAGCAGCCCGTTCGCCCCCGGGAGTGTCCTCTCACCGGGGATGACCTGGTGCGCCTCACCGGGGCCGGTCGACGGACGCCCCCCGATGACGTGGCCCGGTTGCTGGACTGCCGCATGGATCAGCTCAGTGGCGGGCAGTTCCAGATCGTACAGATCTGGGCCTGTCTGGGCAGTCCGGCCGATCTGATCCTGCTGGATGAGCCGACCAACAACCTGGACCCGGAGGCTACGGCCGGCCTGATCCGCCTGATTCGGGAGGGTCTGGGCGGGCGGACCCTGTTGGTGGTGAGTCATGAAGCCGACTTCATCCAGACGGTCTGCTCCCGTGTCGTGCCCGTGAGTCCGTGATGCTTGAACTGCTTCTGGATCCCTTGTTTCACCTGCCTTTCGTGACCGGTTTGTTGCTGGCACCGGTGGCGGCCATGGTGGGTGTCTATCTGCGGTTGAGGGATGAATGGCTGGCGGCCCTGGCCTATGCCCAACTGGCGGGGGCGGGTGGTGTGGTGGCCGTGGCGCTGCACGCACCGGTCATGCTGGGTGCCGTGGTGGCCGCCGGTGGACTGGCCGTCATCAAGGGCCTGCTGACCCGTCCCGGCAACGACCACTATGTGATCTTCATCCTGGTGGGGTGGGGCATGGCGCTGGTGGCCTCGGCCTTCAGCGCCCACGGCGACATGGTGGGCAAGTCCTTGATGGATGGGCAGCTTTATTTCACCGGTCGTCCTCATCTGATGGCGGCCGTGGCCCTGATCGTGGCGGGAGTGCTGTGCCTGCCCTGGTTGTCCGGCTGTCTGCTCATGTCCCGTTTCTATCCGGATCATTTCTCGGCCAATGGCCTCCCGGCGCGGCCACATCAGATCACATTCGACCTGCTGGTGGTGGCCACCGTGGCCATCACCACCACCAGCTTCGGCGTCATGGCCGCCTTCGCCCTGCTGTTCGTCCCGGCCTGGATCGCCTGGCGCCTGGCCCGTGGCTGGGTGTGGGTATTGTGGCTGGCGGCCGGGATTGCCGTGGCGGCCTATCTGCTGTCCTTCGTGCTGGCGGTGGCCCTGGACCAGCCCTTTGGTCCCGTGCTGGTGCTGGTACTGGCGGCCATGAGCCTGCTGAGGTGGTTACCCATGCCGGTGCCGGGTAGGCGCTGAAGGATGTTCAATGTTTTCCTAATTGCGTAGAGGCGAAGTCGATGAGCTGTTGGTAGTGACGCTGCCGGATGATGTCCAGCACGATGTTGGCATCCAGATTCAGGTAGTCATGTACCAGGGCATTGCGCAGCCCGATCACCTTGCCCCAGGGCGTGCCGCCGGCATCATGACCCAGTGCTTGCAGTTTGGCAAAGGCCTGACGGGCGTCGCTGGGGACGGTCATGCCAAGAGCTTTCAGCTTCTGTTTGGCAATCCCTATGCAGGCCTCCGTCAAAAGTTGCAGGTTGCGCTCTGCCGCACGATATATCAGGGGCGACAGGCCCTGCGGCGCCTGACTCAATGCGTGAAGCTGCTCAAGCTCTTCAGTCAGAGTGGCCAGATGCTCCCGCATGGCGCTCACGTACTCGATTTCCACAGTCAGGCTCCTGGGTGTCAGAGGTGGCAAATTTTCGCACATGGAACTGGTAATCAAGCTCCCACATTGAACTGATCCGGTTCTCTTCACGAGCCAGACGCAGGGGATCGTTGACCTGCAGAACCCTTCCTGTGCGAATAATCACCATGGCCAGCGGAATGGGTGCCTGATTGATATCGACAACCGAGAGCATGTCCTCCGCAAGGTCGAGCTGATGCCGCCACTGCTGGGCCAGTAACTCAGGCCTCAGGCGCCGCTCCAGGGGACGTTTTTCAGGTGTGCGGAAAGCAACCGCCAAGTCGTAGTCGCTCGTCTCGGTAGCGGTATTTTTCGCACGGGAGCCATAAAGCCATAGCACGGCAATTTCCCTGTCGGCCGATGCCATTTCCGTCAAGCATTCCAGTGTTGTTCTCACTTGGATCCTCGTGGCCGGGTTCTGCGGCAGTGCTGTACGAGTGCAAAAGGCAGGTGTCCTTTCGCGATTGGTTTGAGAACGTCAGATACAGCAACGCCCAGCGTAGGCTGAGCGTTAGGAATCAAGTCGCGGAGGGGTTCAACGCTTTAAATCACCGCTTCCAATCCTTTGCGCTCGATCAGGTTCAACAGCTTGAGTGACGGCCCACTCGGCTTCTTGTCTCCAACTTCCCACTTCTGAACCGTGGAAAGGCTGGTGTTCAGCACAGCGGCAAAAACTGCCTGGCTGACGTGCGCCTGTTCACGCAGCGCCTTGATCTGCTGCGGCGATATTTCGTGCACATCGAGATTGCACAGCGCCTCGAACTCGCCCATGCGACGCTTGCTGATCAGACCTGCGCCATGAAGTCCACGTGCTGTCTCGTGCATCTCGTCCAGAATTCGGCTGTTACGCTTTGTCGTCGCCATCACATATCTCCACAATTTCACCGGCAGCCAGCGCAATAGCCAGTTGCCGATCATCAAAACCAAGCAGCTCCCTTGCCACCTCCTGGAGTACCCGCAGTTCGTCCTTGTCGATGTTGGATCGCTCGTTCTTGCTGAAGCCATAGAGGAAGAACCAGCGCCCCGCCATTTTCGTAGCCACGATGGTTCTGGCACCGCCACGCTTGCCCTGACCAGGCAGCGCGACGCGCTTCTTCACAACATCGCCACCCAGGTCAGCATCGACGAGCCCTTGGTGCATCTCCTCGACTGCGGCACACAGGGCTGCATCGGTTAGCCCGGCCTTTTTCATCGAGCGTGTGAAGGTGCGGGTTTTGAAGACTCGTCTCATTGCAAAACCATGCCACCAGGTGAAACAAATTTCCAGTAGAGCGAGATTTCTACAGAAACTGCGAGGGAGACAGGCCGGGACTCAAAGTCAGTTCCTGCCCCGTCACTCCCGCGAAAGCGGGAGTCCAGGACGGACAGTGCGCCGGGATAAGCTGGCGAGGGCAGGTGCTAAGCGTTGACAGGGGAACACACCGGCGGCCCGGAGAACACGCTGGTCCAGCGGCGTAACACCGCCTCATCCGACCATCCCTGGGCACGGCCCTGATCGATCCGCAGCACGATGTGATAGTGGTTGCTCATCACCGCATAGGCCGCCACGTCGATGGCGAAGACGGCGGCCAGTTGCCGAATTCTGGCCTCGATCCAGCCGCGCCGGTGGTCGAAGTTCTGGCCGGTGTGGTGGTCCTGCCCACAGAGGAAAGCGCGACGGACACAGCGCGACACCACGTGATACCAGGGCGTGTCGGTGACGGATACCAGTTCTGAGCGAGGTCGGGTCATGGGGTGAGGGTCTCAGAGAGGGCGGGGGAGGTCGGCGGAAGGTGGGTGTCTTTTAAATTCGGCTTGTGAGGTGGTAGTTTAAAGACTACAGTATGTGCCATGCTCGAAATCAAGCAAACGGATACTTACAGAAAATGGGAGCGTAAATTGCGCGACCAGCGTGCCAAGGCTTTGATCGCTGCGCGCATGTTCCGTTTGGCCAATGGCTTGGCAGGCGACGTCAAGCCTGTTGGTCAGGGTGTGAGTGAGCTGCGTATTCACCATGGGCCTGGGTACCGGGTCTATTTCAAGTACCGAGGCAGCGAAATCATCATCCTCCTGTGTGGTGGCGATAAGAGTACACAGCAGAGCGATATCTTGACGGCGCAGCGTCTTGCAGCAGAGTGGGAGGCCACATGAGAGAAAAGATTTACGACTACGATC
Organism: Ectothiorhodospira sp. PHS-1; assembly: GCF_000225005.1. Lineage (NCBI taxonomy): Bacteria > Pseudomonadati > Pseudomonadota > Gammaproteobacteria > Chromatiales > Ectothiorhodospiraceae > Ectothiorhodospira > Ectothiorhodospira sp. PHS-1. The sequence continues at coordinate 33,175 of NZ_AGBG01000030.1, forward strand.
CGGCGGCAGCTCTTGAAAGTGAAGAGGCGATTGCCGTATTCCTTGCAGATGCGTTGGAAACAGGCGACGCCGCCTACATTGCAAAAGCCGTGGGCGTGGTAGCCCGTGCCAAAGGCATGACGGAACTTTCCCGTGAAACCGGACTTTCCCGTGAACAGCTATATCGCTCATTCAGTGAGCAAGGCAACCCAACACTCAAAACGTTGCTGACCGTAATGCGAGCTCTTGGTGTTGATCTGACGGCACGGCCGCATGGGACAACGACATAGTCGTGTAGCCTACAACACCGCCCGCCGCTCAAACACCCGCCGGGCCGCGCCCATCCCGTGCAGGAACTTCACCTGACGGCAGGCCGCATGTTCCACCAGCTTTGCCGGCTTGCCCACGGCGTGGCCGAATGCCTGCAACAGGCTCGTGCCGTGGGCAATGAAGGCCTCCGCGTCCATGCCCAGACGATCCAGCAGCTTCGGTGTCTGCGCCGGCATGTATCCCCGCTTGGCGGGATGCACGCACCGACCCAGCATCTCCACCAATTCCAGATAATCCCCCCAGGCAAACGGCACCGCCCAGGGCTCCCGGCCGGTGGCATCAAAGGGCATCAGGGGGGCGACGGCAAGGGGTGCTAACCTGTGCTCGCAACGCAATGCATCGCGCCAGTGAGGGATATTGGCCTCGGACTTCCCGGGTACCACCGCCTCGTCCCCCTGGACCGGGCGCTTGGCCAAGGCCGCCTGCATCCGTGCCTCGGCCTTGTCCGGGTACAGGCGGGCCTCAAGACTGGTGTGCTCGCTGGTTTCCGGCGTGTCGGCGATCCCCGCCCGGATGGGGTTGAGATCCACATAGGCCATGGCACTGAGAATGGCCTGCTCATCCAGCAGGGCCTGGCTCTTGAAACGACCTTCCCAGAACCGCCCCCGTACCCCGTCCTCGGCATTGGCCTTGCGGGCGATGGTCTCGTTGAGCACCCGCATGAACCAGGACAGATCCACCAGACGGGAACGATAGATACCCGCCCACTCCCGAACCTGGGTCAGTTCGGCATCGTGCAGGGTGTCCCGGGCCTGTGGGTCCAGATACCGCTGCACCACCGGCGGCCCGGAGAACACGCCGGTCCAGCGGCGCAATACCGCCTCATCCGACCATCCCTGGGCACGGCCCTGATCGATCCGCAGCACGATGTGATAGTGGTTGCTCATCACCGCATAGGCCGCCACGTCGATGGCGAAGACGGCGGCCAGTTGCCGAATTCTGGCCTCGATCCAGCCGCGCCGGTGGTCGAAGTTCTGGCCGGTGTGGTGGTCCTGCCCACAGAGGAAAGCGCGGCGGACACAGCGCGACACCACAAAGAAAAGTGGGTGTCATTTATACCTTTACTTTATATCTTTATATTTTTCACCAGTTGATAAAGATCTTTGCCATAGCTATGGCAAAGATCTTCATGGGCGAAAGTCTCGAAGAGCGTCCAACTCGCCCGCCAGTTCGAGGACAGTTTCAAAGAGGGGGCGGCTGATGAAAACTGGGCTTGCGTCAATCTGCGCAAGCAAGGGCGCGATGGATGCAATCAGCCCGGCCCGTTTGGCTTGTAGCAGCACCCCTAACGAACCGACTGTCTTGATTTGGTTGATTGTGGCGACCTTGCGGCCACGCTTGTCGTCGATCAACAGGTAGTCGGCATCCAGTTCCTTGTAGAGCAGCATTGCAGCGGTTTCACCCGCATCGGCATAGGCGTCGAGGAACACGAAATGCTGCATGTCGACCTGACGAACCTTGCCTTGCAAGTAGCGCCGGAGCGGCTCGGAATGCGGCTTATCCTCGGCGTTGACTTCAAGATAGACAGCCTCCGGCACCAGAACCGTGCCAAAAAGCGCGTCCAGCACGGGCAGGCTGTTACACGCTGACAGGGCGATCAGGGCGGAGGCATCCGCGATCAGAATCATGTTTTCCCAAGCCCTTCGAGTTCTGCCATCAGTTCATCACGGCTCATGTCGATGACGGGGATCTGATTGGTTTTGCACAAGCTCATGAATTCATAGAGCGAAACCCCAGCGACTTCGGCAGCCTTTGCGAGGGTCACGCGTTCGCGCTGGAAGAGCCACAACGCGTAAGCGGTCTGCAACTCCTGACGGGTGTCTGCGGCACCTTGAAACGCGACGAGGTCGCTGGGCAGGTCGATGGCAACTTGCATGGTATGTCTCCGTTTAGCTGCTGTCATGATCTGTGGGCCAGGCGGTGTCTTGATCGGTCATGGCCACTCCTGTTGCAAGCGAATAGCCTACAACACCGCCCGCCGCTCAAACACCCGCCGGGCCGCGCCCATCCCGTGCAGGAATTTTGCCTGGCGGCAGGCCGCATGTTCCACCAGCTTCGCCGGCTTGCCCACGGCGTGGCCGAATGCCTGCAACAGGCTCGTGCCGTGGGCAATGAAGGCCTCCGCGTCCATGCCCAGACGATCCAGCAGCTTCGGCGTCTGCGCCGGCATGAATCCCCGCTTGGCGGGATGCACGCACCGACCCAGCATCTCCACCAACGCCAGATAATCCCCCCAGGCAAACGGCACCGCCCAGGGTTCCCGGCCGGTGGCATCAAAGGGCATCAGCGGGGCGACGGCAAGGGGTGCCAACCTCTGCTCCT
>NZ_AGBG01000029.1:0-36243 GCF_000225005.1 Ectothiorhodospira sp. PHS-1
GCGACCGTCTGCGGCAGTTGCCGGAAACCGCGCCCGAGGCCCTGTCCCGCCGCCATCAGCTAGGCATGCTCCGGCGGCTGCACGCACGGCTCTTGCACTTCGCGTCCCTGCCCGGTCTGACGCCGGAGCGCCTGCATCTGGCACTGACCGAGGGAGTCGCCGAACTCCAGGTCTTCATGGCCGACACCGATGAGGGCCGACTGACCCCGCCCTTCGAGGCAGCAGACCCCGGACCGGGTTTCAGGGTACTGGAATCACAGCTGGATCTGCAGCTGCAATGCCTCATGCCCGACACCCGACCGACACCGGTGCTCATCCGTCACTCCGAGGCCCGGCTGGAAGCGGACAACCTGGCGCCGGCACTGACACCGGGACATACCCTGTACCTGCTGGCAGCCCATGACCGCCCGACGGATACCTGGATCGAGGATCTTCCCCGTCAGCTCAAGCTGGCCGCCCGGGAGCAGCTGGATCTTCGCCTCCAGGCGGCCCTGCCCGGGGTCCCCCTGCGTCATGAACCACGCCCCCCCAGGGCGCTGACTCTGGCGCAGGGCCAGGAATGTTTCCGCCTGGAAGCCTTTGGTGATGCATGGGAGCAGGTGCTTCGCAGCGGCACGCTGGGTATCCATGTGCCGCCGACCCTGGGTGACCTGCACCTGACGCTGGCATGCCTGGAAACCAGTCCATGACGAACAATCCCTGTCTGCGTTGCAGTGAACCTCTGCTGGCCCTGCTGCCTGTGTTGCTGGATCCGGATCAGGCCAGGGTGTTGCCCGATGACCATGACCGGCGGTTGCGCGCCACCTTCCGGGAGGTGGAGCAATCCATTGCCGACCTTGCCCTGCCGGAATCCGCGCGGGAAGCCGTGATGCTTGCCCTCGCGGCCCTGGTGGATGAGCTGGTCCTGTGTTCGGCCTGGCCCGGACGGGAACCATGGCTGCATGACACCCTGCAGCTCTCCACCTTTGGTGATCAGTTGGGAGGAGAACGCTTCTTCAGTCATCTGGATGAATTCAGACGCCACCCGCGGGCCCATCAGACCCTGCTGGAACTGTATCTTGCCTGCCTGCAAATGGGATTCCGGGGCATCTACCGCCTGCGGGGCGAGCAGCCTCTACATGCCCTGACCACCGACCTGTGCACCCGGGTCGAAGCCCTGCGGGAGCCGGTGGAACCGGACCTCGGCGTTATCGCAACACCACAGGACATGCCGGCCGGCACGGGGCGTCTTACCCCGACAGGCATCATTCTGATGACCTTGAGCCTGATCCTGGCCGTGACCCTGTTTCAGGGGCTGCAGACCCAGCGGCTGTTCCAGGCCGGGACGGATGGTCTACACCAGGCCCTGGAGCGATTCGAGACAGCCTCTCGGCCGGCGGCGGAGGCCCCTCAATGAACCGGGAACGTACCGATGCAGGGACCACCCGGATCATGGCCCAGTTGGAAAATCTGGACAGGGAACTTCAATCCCGTCGAAAGGGGCAGGGGGGCGGCAGGCGCCACCATGGCGAGCAGCCCTGGTTCCTGCTGCTTGGTCCCGCGGGCGTCGGCAAGTCCAGCCTGATCCGGCACAGCGGGCTATCCCTGGAGCCTCCGACAACAGGGGCGGATGATGCCCCTCTTCGCTACCGGGTGAGCGACCAGGGCGTCATGTTGGCACTGGACATCGAGACCTGCCCAAGTCCGGACACAACGCCACCCCTGAATGCCCTGTTGCCATGGCTGGGAAGGCATCGTCACCGATCCGGAATCAACGGCATCGTGATAGTGCTCGATGCCCGTGCGCTGTCGGAAAACGGTAGCCCGGGGACGGAGGCTTGGGCGCGCCCGCTGCGTCGTTGTCTGGATGGGCTGCACCAGACCCTGGGGATGCGCTGTCCCGTCCATCTGGTGATCAATCATGCCGACGAACTGCCTGGCTTCGACGAGTGTGTCCAGGCCGTGTCGAGCGAGGAGCGTCGTGGATTCTTCGGCATCAGCCTCGCTCCGGACGACGATGCCGGAAACGCTTTTCCGGAAGGCATGGAGACGCTGCGGCAGCGGCTGGAGGGCCAGCGTCTGCGCCGACTCAGGACCTGCACCGATCCAGTGAGCCGGTCCCGACTGATGCTGTTTCCCTTTCAGTTGTCCCGGCTGACACCCGCCCTGAATGACTTCCTGCGGACCTTGCTTGAGCACGCCCCCGGCCAGGAACCGATCGGACTGGCAGGGCTGGGACTGACCTCGGCGGCCGAAGACCCCTCCTTTGTCCATGGGCTCTGGCATGAGCTGATCCTGCCCCGTCGACATCAGGTGACGCCCAGCCTCCGGCGGCGCGGGCGGCGGCGCCTTGCCCTGACCCTGGCCGGTATCCTGTCAATGATGAGCCTGGGGCTGGCGGCCGCCGTACTCAACGACATCCATCAGTCCCGGACCGAACTGCTGACCCATATGGAGGCAGCCGGGCAAGCCCTGGACGGACTTGGAGAATCCGCCACCGCCGACATCCACACGGTCGCCGGAGATCTATTCTCCCTGCAAACGGCCCACGGGCAACTGCAGGCGGCCGCCGGTCCGGGGCAATGGCAATACCTGTCCGCACGTCCGTGGCTTCGACAACAGGTCGAGCTGCTGGAGGAAGCCCTCGTCACCATGGTGGACCGATGGTTCATCCCCGAGGTTCTGGAAAAACTGGCGTATCAGCTGGAAGCCCTGGACGCCCAGTGGGACGATCCGTCACGAGCCGGGGATCCGGCACTGCGCCAGACCCATCATGAGCACCTGCGGCTTTACCTGATGCTCACGGACAGGCAACACCTGGATCCCCGGGTGACGGCTCCGGTTCTGCGTGAATACTGGGATGCCCTTGGCCATCCCTCTGCCGCCGGTTCCTCCCAGCCCACGGATCTTTGGCTGGAAGCCGTCACGCGGCATGGCCGGGAACCGACCCATGGCCCCGATGCGGGGCTTGTGGCCCGAGCCCGGACCCGTCTGCAGGGAGAAAGCGACCTGGACAGCCTCTACGGGCGTCTGCAGGCCATGGTCGGAGCGGAGCAGGGGAGCGTGGATCTTGCCCGGGTGCTGGGCCGTGAGCACGCACGGTATCTGCGGGTCAATCACTCCCTGCCGCATTTCCATACCGCGGCGGTCAGGCAAACATTGATCCATGGCGAGATTCCCGCATTGGTGCACATGGCCACGACGGGTGACTGGGTGACCCACGGTCCCGAGCACACCCCCGGCGAGCATGATGTGGAGCAACAGGACACCCTCATCCGGGCCCTGCATCATCGCTATGCCGAGGATCATGAACACCATTGGCGACGTTTTCTGGGGGGACTGGAACTCCAACCGCATGCCCGCCTGCAAACCCTGGCTGACGCCCTTCATACCCTGACGGCGGACCATGACGGTACCCTGATTCGCCTGTCCGCGTGGTTGCACACCCAGCAGGCCGCCGAGCAGAAACCAGCTCGCCATGGTGTGCCGCTGGAAGCAATGGCACGCCATCTCGTCCCCGTCCGCAGTGCCGGTGAGGATCTGTTCATCCGGGGTGGGGATGACACACTCTCTCCGGAAGCCCCCTCCCTGTCGCCCTGCCTTGAGCTGCTGGTCGCGGTGCAGGCGGAGATCCAGGGCATGGCCACGGCACCGGATCCCGCCGGTCAGGCGCGGCTCCATGCGGCCGCACTGCTCTCCGGGCAGGCTGCCGGCACGGCACTGCACCAGGCCTGGGTGGGCATCTCCCGTCTTTCCGGCCAGGAAAACAGCGGCTGCGGCCTGCTGGAACCGTTGCTGCGGAGCATCGTGCGGGAGAGCTGGCGCACCGTGATCCGGGAAGCCACCGTGGACCTGGAAAGGATCTGGCAAAGCCAGGTCCACGACGGATATCAGGACCGACTGGCCCGACGCTTTCCGTTTCATCCGCGGGGGGAAGACGCCACCCTCGTGGATCTGGTGGACCTGATCCATCCGGAACGAGGCCGCCTGTGGCGTTTTACCCAGGACTACCTAGACCCTTTCCTGACGGAACGCCAGGGACGCCGGCAGTCACGACAATGGATCGGTATCGGCCCCGGTTTTTCCCGTGGATTCCTGCAGGATCTGGAGCGGGCAGACCGGCTCACCAGCGCCCTGTTTGCCGACGGCGGGGATGAACCGCGTCTGGCCTTTCATCTCTATCCCATTCCCCATCCGGGGCTGAGTGAAATGCGGTTTGAAACCAATGGCCAGCAATACCGCTACCGCAACGAACCCCAGGAATGGCGCCAGTTCGTCTGGCCCGGAGACATCCGCAGTCCTGGCGCCAGGGTGATGGCGCTGGACCATGACGGTCGACCGCTGGGGGAATTTCGGGAGGCGGGGATCTGGGCTCTGTTCCGCTTGCTGCACGTGGCGGCGCTGGACCCGGAGCACAACGACAGCCATCTGTACACCATCCGCTGGCCTCTCACGGGGGAGGGCGATGACTCGGTGGAGTTGCGCTTTCACCTGCGGGCCGATCGACGCCAGAACTTCATCCACGAGACCCTGTTCCAGGATTTTCGTCTCGGCCGCTCGCCCTTTTCTCAACGGAGTTCGGGATGAATCCAGCCCCACTGCCGACTCAGCTGATGACACGGCTTGAAGATGCCGTCGCTCCCGGTCGAATGACCTGTGACGAAGACCCCCGGTTCACCGACGGCTTCGTCGCCATCAAGGAGGCGTTCGAACAGCTCCAGGGTACGGATTTCGACCACCTGATCGAAACCTGCACTGATTTTCTCCGGTGCCAGGCCAAGGACCTGCGAATTGTCGGCTACCTGTTCCTGGCCTTGGTGACGCGCCATGGTCATGCGGGTCTGGCGGCGGGGCTGCGACTCTATCGGGACATGGTCCGGAATCACTGGGAACACTGTCACCCGCGCCCGCCCACACGGCGTCGAGCCGCCGTGGCCTGGCTGGATAACGAACGACTGGAAGGGCTGCTGGAAGCGCAGACTGTAGGGCCGGACCCGCGGGAGGCCGATGTCCTGGCTGCCACCCTGGAGGATCTGGTGCAGGCGCTGACGACCCAGGATCCGGAAGGGGCGGCGGAGGCGCCGCCCTGCGGGGTCCTGCGCCGCTGGATGGACCGATGTCAGGCCCGGATCCGGCAGGATCCGGCCGTGCAGGCGACGAAAGTGACGTCCGGGGATCGGGCAGAAGGGTCATCCGCCCGGACGGAATCGATGACCGCCGACTCGTCGTCCGCCGATCCGGATGCCTGGCTGGAAGGCATTCGTGGTTTTCATGATCACCTCCTGGCCGAAGGCGAACTGCTGCAGGCCTGCGCCCTGGCGCAGGCGGTGCGGTGGGGCAGTCTGGGTCTGCCCCCGGCCCGGCAAGGTGTGACGCGGATTCCGCCCCCCCGCGCCGAAAGCTGGGCGGGGCTGGAAAGGCTCATCCGTGCCGATGACTGGGAGGCCGCCTTCCAGTGTGGTGCGGAATGCTTCTTCGAACCGGGTTTTCACCTGGCCCTTGACCTGCAGCATCGGCTGGCCCGGGCCGCCGACGGGATGGGCCGTCCGGAACTTGCCATCCATCTGCGGGAGTCGGTACGGCTGTTGCTCAAGCGGCTGCCGGGACTGGAAGCGCTGAGCTTCGAAGACAAGCGCCCCTTCATGGACGAGACCACCCGCCGTTGGCTGTCGGCATCCCCGGCGGCAACGTCCGCCCTCCAGGTGCCTTCGGGATCGCCGGATGCCCCTGATCCCTCCGCTTCCACCACCATGCCCTCCAGGCTGTCCCCGGACATGGACTGGGACAGCCTGAACCGGTTGCCGACCCGAAATCTACAGGATCGCTGGCGGCTCGGGCTGTTGCGGTCGGACCTCTGCCTGCGCCAGGGACGCAGGGACGTGGCCCATGACCTGCTGGTCAATCTGTACCGGCAACTGGATGAGATTCACGTACTGGACTGGGATCCCGGGATTGCCACGGCACTGTTGGAGCGTCTGCACGGCACCGCCGTGGCCCTGGATCCGGACCTGGCCCGTACCTGTGCCCGGCGTCTGTGCGCCGTCGATCCCGCCCGGGCCATGGCCTTGCCGGCCATCGAACCCGCCTGAACCATCAACCATCGGACCTCAACCGGACAGGAGTCCCGACATGACCGCCAGTTTTCAGGAAGAAATCCCCAGGGCCAGGGTGAACATCACCCTGGATGTGGATGGCAACGGCACGCCCCGCAAGGTGGATCTGCCTTTCAAGACCCTCGTTATCGGCGACTTCAGCCGGGGACGGACCCAGGGCAAGGTCGCGGACCGTCCTCGCGTTGAAGTGAGTCGGGACAATCTCGAAGCCGTCCTGCAGACCCTGGCGCCGGCGCTCCGCTTCACCGTGCCCAACCGGATCGATTCACAGGGCGGCGACATCCCCGTCTCCCTGTGCTTTCAAAGCCTGCGGGATTTTCGTCCCGAAGCGGTCGCCGGCCGCATCAAGCCCCTGGCCAGACTGGTGGCGATGCGCAACCTGCTCCGGGAACTCAAGGCCAGCATGCTGGACAATGCCGGCTTTCGTCGTGAACTGGAACGCATCCTCCAGGATCGTCAGGATCTTGAGCACCTGAACAGGGATCTGCAGTCGCTGCTGGCAGCCGCCGGCGATGGAGAAGATCCGATGCCGTCACAGGGAGGTCGGTCATGAGTGTCATGGAAGCCGTCGATCAACATGCCCGGGAACAGACCGGTCCCTACCAGCGCCTGTGCCGGATCGTGGATGTGGAACCCCCGCGGCAGGCAGTCAACCTGGACCATTTCAGTGATGACCCGCACCTGAGTGAGACTTCGGCCGGTGACCGGCTGACCGCGGCCCTGGGGGTGCTGCTGCAGTTGCTGGAAGATCCGACGCCGGGCGAGCAGGGTATCGACAAGACCCTGGTGGACGCCCTGATCGCCCGTCTGGACGAGCGGATCGGTCACCAACTGGACGAGATCCTGCATCATCCCGAATTCCAGGCCCTGGAATCGGCCTGGCTCAGTCTTCAGTTCCTGCTGGATCGCTGTGATCGCCGGGCCAACGTGAAAGTGGAGCTGATGGACCTGAGCAAGGAAGCCCTCCAGGAAGACTTCGAGGATGCTCCGGATACCAGCCGCAGCGGTCTTTATCGTCAGCTCTACGTGCAGGAGTACGATACCCCCGGCGGCGAGCCCGTCTCCACCATCATCGCCGACTACCGGTTTGACAATACCGCACGGGACATCGGCTTGCTGCGGGAGATCTCGCGGGTCTGCGCCGCTTGCCACTGCCCCTTCATCGGCGCGGTGGGGCCTGCCTTCTTCGGCAAGCAACAGGTGTCGGACCTGCCCCGCATTCAGGATCTTTCCAGCTACATGGAGCAGGCCGCCTTCATTCGCTGGAATGCCTTTCGCGAAACCGAGGATGCCCGCTACGTGGGGCTGACCCTGCCGCGCTTCCTGTTGCGTCTGCCCTGGGGCAATGATCATCCGGTCCGTGGTCTGTGCTACCGGGAAGACGTCAGTGGCGAGGATGCCGGCAAGTATCTCTGGGGCAACGCCGCCTTCGCCTTCGGCGCCAACATGGCGGAGAGCTTCCGGCTGCATGGTTGGGCGGTGAACATCCGGGGGCCCGAATCGGGGGGGCGGGTCCGTGATCTGCCCCTGCATCAGGTGGACCTCGGTCATGGCCTGCAGACCCGCATGCCCACGGAGTTCCTGATCTCGGAAACCCGTGAAATGGAATATGCAAAACTTGGCTTCATCCCCTTGAGTTATTACAAGAATCGGGATTTTGCCTGCTTTTTCTCCGCCAGTTCGGTGCAGAAGCCCATGGAATATCCCGCTGCCGAAGCCACCGCCAACAGTCGCATCAATGCCCGTCTGCCCTATGTCTTCCTGGTCTCCCGGATCTCCCATTACCTGAAGATCCTGCAACGGGAAAACATCGGTGCCGCCAAGTCCAGGCAAACCCTGGAAGACGAGCTGAACCAGTGGCTGCAGGGGCTGGTGACCCGCATGCGCGATCCTGACCCGACCCTGGTGGCCACCCATCCCCTGCGGGACGGCCGGGTGACGGTAGCGGAAATACCCGAGAATCCCGGCTTCTACGCCGTGACCCTCCAGGTCATGCCCCACTTCCAGATCGAGGGGGTGGACGTGCGCCTCTCCCTGCTGGCCCAGATGCCCCGATCCCGGGACTGAACATCACTGTTGCCATGGATAGCCCATCCCCCCTGACAAGGAGACCCTGAAAGATGCCGATTCCCGCCTACATGAGCCTGCGCGACGACCAGGGCGCCCCCGTGGAAGGTCCGGTACAGATCACCGGTCGACGCCATACCGTGGAAGTACTGCAGCTCGATCACGAGATCCGTATCCCCACCGATTCGGATACGGGCGCCCTGACCGGCACCCGCAAGCATGAACCCCTGCGCTTCACCAAGACCTTCGACAAGGTCTCCCCCTATCTCTACAAGGCCTGCAGCAACGGGCAGACCCTTAAGGAGGTGGTCATCCACTGGTACCGCATCGACGACAGCGGTACCGAACGGGAGTACTTCCGCCACCGCCTCGAAGACGTGAAGGTGACCTCGGTCAAGCCGGTGATGCACAACGTCAAGGATCTGGACAAGGAACGCTACCCCCACCTGGAACAGGTCGCCCTGCGGTATGGGCGCATCACCTGGACCTACGTGGACGGCAACATCGAGTTCCAGGATTCCTGGGTGGAAAATCGCTGATCGGCATCAGGCCGCCCGGATCCGGCATGTCCCGGATCCGGGCACGACGACGGCACCGGCAGGGAAACGCCATGGACAGCTTGCAGGACCTGTTTGCCCCATTGACCGCCTCCGACCGGGATCTCGGGGAACATTACGACGAAGCGCTACTGAGCCTGAACCGGGCGGCTGCCGAGTTCGCCCGGGCCCACCCTCAGCAGGCCGATGCCCTGGCCCTGGAGGATCCCCGAGGCCGTGATCCCCGGGTAGAGCGACTGTTTCAGGGCATGGCCTTTCTCAGTGCCCTTGCAAACCGGCGCATGGAGGAGGATCAACCCGATATCTGTGCCGGCCTGCTGACCCGCCTCAGGCCCGAGGCCCTGCGGCCCTATCCGGCCTGCACGATACTGGACCTGACCCAACGACACCCCCGCCGACAGGCATTCACGCTTCCGGCCGGTACCCTGGTGCAGAGTCCGCCGGTGGGTGCGGAGCAGACACGTTGCCGCTTTCAGACCCTGTGGCCGGCTACCTTGCAACCGTTGCGGCTTGCGGGGATCGATTACCGCCGGGCAGGCGCTCCGGGGGGGGTGCTGATGCTGGACCTGGAACTTCACGAACCCCATGACCCGGCACATCCGCTGCCCACCGCGCTGGATCTGCATGTCACCGCGGACAGCGATCCGGACATGTCCCTGCTGGATCATCTGCTGACCGCCACCGGACCGGTGCATCTGCTGGAAGACCCTGCCCAGGGCATCCGTGAGACGGCCCTGGGCGACGCGGTGGGCATCCGTCCCGCCTATTCCCTCTGGCAGTACGGGGTCAGGCCCGAATATCGGGAGACAGATTCACCGGGCTTCAATCTGCTGCAGGACTTTTTCCATTTCAGGGACCGCTTCCGTTTCATCACCCTGTTCCTTGGAAACCACTGGCAACTGCCGCGCCGCACCCGCCGATTCCGCCTCGGAATCACCCTCGGGCGCAGGCTGTCCGCGGCCACCTCTCGCTATCGTGACGCCCTGCGCCTTCACTGCGTGGCGGCGGTCAATCTCTTCGAACAGGATGCGGAACCCCTGGTACGGGACCCCCGGCGGGCCGAATATCCGCTGACCGTGGACAACCGCCGCCAGGAATCCCTGCAGATCTACCGGGTGGAAAGGGTGCAGGGGCTGGATACCGTCAGCGGCCGACAGCGGCGGTATCCGCTGTTGTTCTCGACAACCACGACGGACAGTGCCCAGGCCGGATACGAACCCCTGACGCGCCCCGACGCGAGCGGCCGTTCACGACTCTGGCTTGGGCTGGACCCGGTACAGGCCCCTCGCCACGAAACCCTGTCCTGCCGGGTGCTGGCCCATAACGGGCATTACCCCCATGATCATCTCGCTGCCGGAACCGCGCTGGAAGCCGTCCGGGATCCGGGCAATGCCCTGAGCATCTCCCTGCTGTCCAGACCGGGCCGGCTCTATCCCGCGCCAACACGGGGTGACTGGCGCTGGACCCTGATCCAGCATGTCTCGATGCAGCGGGGCGGCCTTGCATCCGCGACCGACCTGCGCCAATGGTTGAGCCTGGCGGACTGGAGCCGGAGTCCCGCCCGCCCGCACCTGTCGACCGGCATCCTGACCCTGGAAACGATCCCCATGACCCAATGGCACCAGGGTATCTTGCGCGCCGGCCAGACGGTCTGCGTGACCCTCGACCTGGGCGTCTTTGCCGGTCGAGGGGAGGCCGCCCTGCTCGGGCAGATACTGGCCTGTAGCCTGTCAATGCAGACCCCCATCCATCAGTGTCTCCGCCTGCGGCTCAAGGCCCATCCCGGGGGGCAGGACATCGGCTGGCCCGTTCTCCCGGATCATCCCCTCATGCCGCAATGAACCTCCCATCCCATCCCGCCCATGCATTCGGCCTGTTGGAACTGTCGGTGAACCTGGCCGCCGCCGGAGCCGGGTTGCCGACCCTCGTCCCGTCCGCCGACCTGGACTTTCCCGCCGGCCCCGTCGCGAGGGTCCGTCGGCTCGAGGCAGGGGACAGGATGGAAACCTCGCTGCCGGGGCTGCGGGGCGCCCATTCCCCGTTGCCCCTGGAAGACCTGGAAGCACTCTGTCGCGAGGATCCCGATGCCGAGACCCTGAGGGCCTTTCTGGATCTCCTTGACCGCCCCCTTCAGGGGCAGATGCTCCGGGCCTGTCTGGCGTCACGCCCCCATCTTCCGGCCGGTGGAGATGGACCGCCTCCCTTGCTGCGCTATCTGAACGCACTCAAACCCACCGGTCTCCCCACCGCCGCGGGACTGAAGGTCAGGATCAAGCGCCGGCTGGAAGACATGGAGATGCCAGGTCTTGAAGTGACCATCCATCTTGGTTGGTACTGTCGCCGTCCATTACCGGAACCGACCCGCCTGGGCCGTCACACCGGGGCCTGCCTGGGCCGAGATGCGGCTCTGGGCGAGGAAGCCCGCGTCCCCGAAGGCCTACGCATCGACATCGGCCCCCTGCCGCCGTGCGGGATCACGACATGGCATGACGTCGCCGCGTCGCTCACCCGGGAAATACGGGACTACCTGGGACCCTCCACCCCGTTCGAGGTGGCACTTCGACTCACGCCGACATCCCCGGAGGGCCTGGGGAGCGAGAATCTGAGCCTCGGCTTGAACTCGATCCTGGGCGAGGGTGCCGGTACCGATGCACCCCCGGTGATCAGCCTGGCACCGCACCCACTCACACGCCCCTGAGGGAGTCAGAAACGATGCCCACCGGCACCATGCCCCATTCAAGACACACATCCCGTCACCGGCTGCAGATCCGGGGGCACCCCGGACCACAGCCGGAGGTGGTCGGTTTTCACTGGCGGGATTACGGTCTGTCCAGATCCTATCGGATCACCGTGGACTGCGTGACGTCGACACCGATGGCCGCGCCATGGGTGCCGGGATGCCACGCGACCCTGCTGGTGGCCGGCAGGAGACGCCCTGTTCACGGCATCATCACCGGGGTGGTGGATCTGGAGAGGGGCCCGGCCGGTCATTACCTGCGCCTGTCCCTGGAATCCCCTCTGGGTCCTCTGGCCCGCTCCCGCCATCAGCGGGTCTTCACCCGACTCGATGTCCCGCGGATCCTGGAACGTGTCCTGGCCGGTCATGGCTGGCAACAGGGCGACTGGCGCGTTGCCTGTACCGGCGAATGCCCCGTTCATCCCTTCATCGCCCAGCTGGAAGAGGACGACCTTGCCTTCATCTCACGTCTGCTGGCCTTTGAAGGACTGCATTACCGCTTCGAGCAGGGGCCTGAGAAGCCCGTGCTGGTGATTCAGGACGATTCCCGTAGCGCGGTTGACGACGGGGCGGGAACGCTGCGCTACGAGCCTCTCAGAGGCGGAGTCCGTGACCTGCACGGCTTCCACCGACTCACCGCCGCGGCCAGACTGCTGCCGGAGAGGGTCACATTGCGGGATCATGACCCGGAGCGGCCGGAATCCCTGGCGCCGGTTCATGCCGTCACCGTGGACAGTATCCCGGGCCAGGGCACGGAAGCGCATTGGGGTGCCGGATTCCGGGACATCAAGGAAGGCGAGCGGCTTGCATGGCTCCGCCTGCAGGCCCTGGACTGTGAGCGTCGGCAGATACGGATCCATACCCACTGTACGGATCTGGAACCCGGCCAGCGGCTGTCCCTGAAAGGACATCCCTGTTCCGATTTCAATCACACCTATGTGGTCGTGCGCGTGGACATGGAAGCCTCGCAGGCCCATGCCATGCCCATGGGGGGAGCTTGCGAGCACCGACCGGGGCCAAGAGTCAGGGTGGACCTGCTGCCGGTGGAGCAGCCGTTTCGACCCCGCTATCGCCCGCACCGTGTCCACGGGCGCCTGGTGGCAAGGGTGGATGGCGATCCGGAAGAAGGACCCATGCTGGATGAACAGGGACGCTACCGGCTGCGATTCGATTTTGACGATACGCCTCATCCCATCGGCCGTGCCAGTGCTCCGGTACGACTACTCACCCCCTATGCGGCCCCCGGGGGCGGTTTTCATTTTCCGCTTCATCCCGGTACCGAAGTGCTGGTGGGATTTGAAAACGGCGATCCCCATCGTCCGCTGATCCTGGGTGCCCTGCCCAATCGTGATCAGCCATCGCCCGTCAATGCCGACAATGCCGGTCAGAACCTGCTGCGCACGCCGGCAGGCTATGAACTGTGCATGGATGACCGTGCCGGCAGGGAACAGCTCAGGTTGGCGGCCCATGACGCGGATCTGCATCTCACTCTGGATGCCGCACAGGATACCCACAGGCTGATCCTGGAGACCCGCCGTGGCGAGATGGCATGGCAATCAGGGCGAGCCATGCACCTGGATATCGGCACCGATCAGCAAGTGGAGATCGGCGGTGACCAGGGAGTCAGGGTCCGAGGTGATGTTCTGTTGATCACGGAGTCCGGAGACATCCGTCAGCAGGCGGCGGGAGACCTGTTGCTGGAAGCCGGAGAAGACCTGCAACTGCAAACCCGTCGGGGGGACATGCTGCAGCACAGTGAAGGCGCGATGACACTCAATGCCGGCGCCGATCTGGCGTTGATGTCGGAACAGGGTCATTTGCACTGCCGCGTCCCTCGCGGTGACGCGGAATTTCATGTCGCGGGGGACATGTTGTGGAAAACCACGGCCGGGGGGATACGTATCGGTGACGACAGCGCCTGCATTTTGATCGATGCCGACGGTGATCTGGTGATCCAGGGGCGCGAGGTCCGGATTGAAGCGGAAACCATCCGCCTGCAGGCGAATCGCATTACCCAAAACGGCACCTGAGCTGTGGATGACACGGTTTCTGTACAATCACTATCTTTTTAAAATCTTTTTAATGATTGTAATAAGGGGACGCCTTGCCTGGGGAAAAGAATTTCAAAAATTTTTAATTTCAACACGTTATACACATTTTAACGTGTGAGGAAATCTGCGGGTAACCCAGCGGGAAATTGTGCGAGGATTGTGGATAAGTCTGTGGGAAAATCTTGCCCACGGTTTCAAAACAGTTTATCCACAGGGTTGTCACGGGCTGATGATGGCCTGTATTTCCTTGAAAATGGGGGCGCACGCAAGCGAGTCCTGTCCGTTGGACTAAGCTCTACCTCTGGTAGGATCAATCCCGTATTCCCCTGTAACCAGAGAAGGAGATCGCAGCCATGCCGCAAGAGAAAAATCCGTTCGACATGTCCGAGCTGATGAAACTGATGGATCCTCAGCGTTATATGGATCAGATGAACGAGTTCATGAAGCAGTTCAAGATCCCGCACATGGACATGTCCGCATTGATGGAAGTGCAGAAGAAGAACGTGGAAGCCATGATGGCCGCCAACCGGGCAATGATGGAAAGCAGCGAGGCCCTGATGAAGCGGCAGACGGAGATGCTGAGCCAGGCCATGAACGAGGCCACGGAGATGACCCGTGCCATGGGGGAGGCAAAACAGGACGATTTGCCGGCCAGGCAGGTGGAAATGGTGGGCAAGGTCTACGACCGCATGAGCGGTCATACCCGGGAAACCTTTGAATCCATGCGACTGGCCCAGGAAGCGGCCATGCAGCGTCTGGATCAGCGTTTCCGGGAACTGCTGCAGGAACTCAAGGATATGTCTGCCGGCAAGGACCAGGCCAAGGAGTAATCCGCGTCACGATGGTCCCGGAGCGGATTGCCTGTCGCTTCCGGGACCATCCCGCCGTCATCCCAGTTCGCGGAAGAACTGCACCACCAGCAGGATGCACAGGATCCACAGCAGACCCTTGAGCCAGCCCCGATAGGTGTCCGCGGCCACCCGCTCCCGGATCCACATACCCCCGCGCAGTCCGATCAGGGCGGCGATGCCCAGGGGCAGGGAAATCAGCAGCAGGTCCAGTCCCAGCATGCCGAGGAAGGCAAAGGTGATGGCCTGGGTCCCCTTGCCCAGCAGGAAGCACAGGTTGATGGCCTGGACGAGGACCACGGGAGCCAGTCGCAGTTCCAGGAAATAGATCATCATCACCGGGCCGCCCACGTTCACGGTCCCCCCCAGCAGGCCTCCCAGCAGACCGGCCCCGGCACCGCTGGGACGGGGATGGCGGCCGATCCAACTCCAGTCGATGCGTTTGATGCGGTCGGACATCAGGTAGAGCACCACCGTGGCGGCCAGCAGCAGACGGAAGGGATTAGGGTCCATGGCCACCAGCACCAGGGTGCCCAGGGCCGATCCCACCAGCATCCATACCGCCACCGGCCAGAAGCGGGCCACACTGCCGAGCCAGTTGCCGCCCCGGATCAGGCTCCAGACGTTGACTGCGATATTGGGGGCCAGGGTGAGCAGAATGGCCGTCTTGACGTCGGTGATCAGCGCCAGGATGGGAGTGGCGATCATCGGGAAACCCAGCCCGAAAGCGCCGTGGACCAGGCCGGCGATCAGGGTGACCAGCAGGCCGATGAGGATCTCTTCAGTACCGAACGTCATGCCGTGTATTGCCCGGAATGTGGTGAGGGGGGAGAACAGTCAAGTCAGGGGCGGATTCAGGATGTGCCGGATTGTGGCGGGAGCAGCCGCTGGATCAACGCCGGATCATCGGGCAAAAATCGGCTTTTTGCCACCCTCTTCAGGAGCAGGGACCAGTGGGGAGCGCGTTGGAACAGCGCCCCGAGCAGTGCGCGGGCTTCGGCTTCATGGCCCGCATTGATCAGGGCCACGGATCGCCAGAAGATGAGTTCATCCTCTTCCGGGGCCAGTGTTTCGGCACGGGTGAAGGCCTGAATGGCCTTGTCGTATTCACCATGCCGCAGATGATGCCCGCCCAGGGTATTGAATTCGTAGGCCTCCTTGAGGATGACAAGGCGCTTCAGCTCCCGGACCGGGGTGGGGTGGTCCTCCACCCGCAGATCCAGAAGGGTGTCCTGGGCCGGGTCTCCGGTGGCCCTGCCGCTGACCACGATCATGGCGGCGGAGCGTCGTCCCCGCAGATCGCCGCCTTGGGCCTGGGCGGCTTCCAGGGCACTGATCAGGCGATGGGGAAAATCACCTTCGGCGGCCTCGTAGGCCCGTCCCATAGCTTCCCAGGTGCCGTCATTGAGCAGCATGTTGCCAAGGCATGCGTACTCATCCCCCAGGCAGTGACCGGCCTCGTCGATGCACAGGCGGCCGGTATGGGCCACCACGTCTCCCTGGGTGTCGATCATGGCGGCCTGGCGGTAATCCATGTGGTGATCCCGGGCCAGCAGGCGGCGCAGTGCCTCGCCGGCACTGGCGCCGTCCCGCATCAGGCGCAGGCCTTCGGTGGCATAAATGAGCTTGGCGAAGGACTGGATGGTGCCGGCTCCCACACCCGCCCGGGCAAACGGAGCAACGCTGCCCACGGCAAAGTGATGGGACTGGACTGCCACGCCCAGGTGACCGCTGGCAGGGTCCCGGGCCACGATGGAATAGGTGGCGACGGGGAGTTGGGCGGGGGGCTGGGTTGGCATCCGGTCTGCCTTGCAATCAGCGCAACAGGCTGAGGTTGAAGTGACCGCTGATGAAGCTCTGGAACTTGGTCACATCCTCGAAGGCGATCTTGAGTTTCACCTGTTCCATCTGGCTCAGTTGCTCCAGGGCTGCGCAATTGTCCGGTTTTTTCCCCTGCTCCACGGAGCGGACCTGGGCTCGCAGACGCATCAGCACCAGAAAATCAAAGCTTTCCTGTAGATCGCCGGCCTGATCCTGCTTCAGCACCCCCTGTTTCACCAGGGCCTGGAGACGTTGGTGGGTGCCCCCGTCCAGGGCGTTCAGTTCCAGGGCCAGGGCCTTGATGCCGTCGGTGAGGGCGAAAATGCCGCCTTTCTTCAGGTCCACTTCCCCCCGGGGGGCGCCCTGGGTACCGGTCTTGATCTTGCCCAGCCAGCCCAGGGGCGGGGTGAAGCGCAGCATGTTTTCCGCCATGCGCATGATGAACAGCCGGTTTTCCGCCAGGCGGTGGTAGATATGGGCCTTGAGCTTGCGTTCCAGGGAGGCATCGCCGTAAAGGGTGCGGAGGTCGGCGAACATGCTCACATTGGGGATGTTTTTCGGGCTGGGCGTGGTGAGCCACTGATCCAGCTCCTTGTACCAGCCGGAAAGACTGCGTCGCCAGGCGGGATTGCTGGCCATGATGCCACCGGGGCAGGGAGGGACGCCGATCTCGATGAGATGCTTGATGAGCTCCTTGGAAAAGGCCTCGATCTTCCTGATGTCATCCTCGGACAGATCATCGGCGTAGACGATGGCATTATCCTGGTCGGTGGAGAGGGTCTGCTCGCTGCGTCCCTCGCTGCCCATCACCACAAAGGCAAAACCCCGGGGCAGGTCGGGGAAGCGGGTCTCCCGGACCAGATGGATCAGGCGCAGCAGGATCTGGTCATTGAGATGGGCAATGAGCTTGACCAGATCCTGGATCCCGGTGGTGGTGCCGCTGAGTCGTACCACCAGATCCTGAATGCGGGCATGCAGGACCTTGAGATCCTCGGGGGTGCCGGCCTTCTCGATGTCCCGCACCAATTGATGGGGCGAATGATTCTGCATGCGCAGGATGTCCGTGTCGGTGATGATCCCGTTGAGGGCGCCGTCCTCGGACACCACCACCAGACGGTGGATGTGTTGCCGCGACATCTGGTACAGCGCCTCGTAGAGCACGTCTTCTTCACGGATGGTGGTCAGGGGACTGTTCATCACGTCCGCCACCTTGAAGGAACCCGGGTCCCGTCCCGACGGCACCACCTTGTTCCTCAGGTCCCGGTCGGTGATGATGCCAATGGGGGCACCGGCGTCATCGCAGACCACCACGCTGGAGATGTTCTTCTCCTTCATGACTTTTACCACATCAACGAGCCCTTCGCCGGGCCGGCAGGTCACGACCTGACGCTGGCAGATCTCGCCCACGGGGCGAAAGAATTGGTTCTCGTCGTTCATGCTTGACTGTCCTTTGCCGGAATCCTGACCGGCATTTTGGGTCGATAAACACCGTGGGAGGGGTTGCCCGCGGTGGATTGGAAACGATGCCCGGCCCGCCCGGTCCGCGTGCCAAGCGCGGATGACAGGGCCGGGAGGATGGCGTTGTTCATGCCAGGCTGAGTAACATGGAAGGACATCCGGAGTCAGACTTAAGGTGCCTCATGCATCATGATGTGAATGATCTCATCCAGCGATACATCCGGTCGCAGACCTATGGCAAGGATACTTCGGGTCGGGAGGCTTCCAGGCCCATGCCCCTGGTCACCATGGCCCGTGACTACGGCGCCGGAGGGGAGGAAATTGCCGCGATACTGGCCCGTGAGCTCAAGGTATCCTATTTCGACGAGGTGTTGCTGGAGCGGCTGGCCAAGCATACCGAGCAGGACCGGGAACTGCTACGGGAACTGGATGAAAAGGTGTCGGCCTGGAAGAGCACATGGATTTACTCGGTCCTGTCCGGGGATGCCTATTTCATGACGACCTATCGCAAGGCCCTGGTGAACGTCCTGTTGGCCATCAGCGCGGAGGGCGGGGTGATCATGGGGCGGGGCGGACATGTGTTCCTGCGTGACCGGGGGGCTTTCCGGATACGGATCTGCGGCTCTCCGCTGCATTGCGCCCGGCGGGTGGCCGCCAAGGAAGGTTTGTCCGAGGACGAGGCAAGGGAGAAGGTGGAGACCATCAACCAGCAGCGCCAGCAGTTTCTCTGGAGCCTGATCCAGAGACGTACCAACGATCCGACCCAGTTCGACCTGACCATCAACACCGACAAGCTTCATGACTGGGACAAGGTTGCTGCCATGATCCTGTCGGCGATGAAGGAGGCAGGCCTTGCCCGATCCGAACACCTGTCCAGAGGGAGCAGCAGACCGTGACCGTGTCGAGAATGCCGCGTACCGGCGCCACCATGGTGCTGGATATCGTCAGTGCCGAGGAGCGGCTCTATTCCGGAGAGGTCCACCAGATCTGCATCACCGGCGCCAATGGTGAGCTGGGCATCTTTCCCCGCCACTCCGCCCTGTTGACCTCCATCCGTCCCGGTGTCGTGCGCTTCATCCCGGCCGGCTCCGACGAGGAAGACTACCTGTATGTCTCCGGAGGCATGCTGGAAGTCCAGCCCGCCGGGGTGATCGTGCTGGCGGACACGGCCATGCGCTGTGAGGACATCGATGAGGAGGCCGCCCGGGAGGCCAAGCGCCGGGCGGAAGACGTGATGCGCGACAGCGTGCTCTACACCGACCGTGACGAGGCCCACGCCGTCCTGTTGCAGGCCATGGCCCAGCTGGCGGTGGTGGAGAAGGCGCGCAAGAAGCGGGGCAAGCGTAACGGCGGTTAGACCGTGTTCATCCGTGCACTGGCTTCGGCCAGGTAGAACCACTCGTTGCCCGGCAGGGCATTGGGGTTGGGGAAGACGATGAAGCCATCCGCGGGTGCGAGCACCGGAGTTCCGTCGTGGCGCCGGCCGATCTCGTCTCCCTTGCGGATGGGGTCGAAGCTGGTCCACTGGCGGCTGAAGTGGTCTTCCGGATGGTCCCGGTCGATCACGTCCACCAACCTGAGCACCTCCGGATCCTGCCTCGGGGCGGGTGCCGGCAGACTGTCCACCAGCCGCAGATGGGCCAGGGTATTGAGGATGGCCTGGTAGGCCACCGCGGGTGCCTCCGGGGCCTCGTGCTGGCCGCATTCCAGGGTGAGGGCATAACCGCCCCGGGCGCGCATGAACTCCGTGGTGCCGATACCGTAGCTGGGGTCGGTGCTGAGCATCTGTGCGCGTAGGTCCGCATTGGGATTGCGCAGGCGCCGGGCCACGCCCCGGGCATAGGTATCCAGCCAGCCTTCGACGATGCGACGTGCCCCCAGGCGTCGGGCCAGGGCCTCCTCGGCGGCGGCGTGGGTGAAGGGCTCCAGCGCGCCCTCGTTGTCCCGGGGGCCGAGCATGACGAAGGGCTCCCCCGGGGTATGGAATGAATGCAGGTCCAGCAGCACCTCGTGCTGGGCCAGCAATGGCCCCAGGCGGTTGGCGATGCGATCCTCGAAATCCAGCGGCGTGTCGCTGATGCGGAAGTTGCGGTTGAGGTTGCGTTCCCCCATGCGCTGCCCCAGCCTGAAGGCCAGGGGATTGGTGACGGGCACGAAAGTCACCAGGCCACGGTTCAGGGTCAGCTGTCCACAGTCCAGTTCCGCCATCACCCGCTCGATGCCCCGGGTGCCGCAGGTCTCGTTGCCATGCACGGCGCCCAGCACGATGAGCCGCGCACCCGGCTCCAGGCCATGATAGGTGACGGAGCGGATCAGGGTCGGGTGGTTGGTCATGGAGGGTACCTGAAAAGGGGGGTGTGAAAGGGGTTACTCGACAATGCCGGGCATGGCACTCATGTTCAGCGGGGCCATGGACACGCCAAGCTGGGACAGCAGGACGGTCATCCGCCCCCGCTGCAGGGACTGGTGGTGGAGCATGCCGAGCAGACAATCCCCCAGCAGCAGGGTGCATTCCCGCTGGCTGCGCTCGTGGCGGAAGCTGATTTGCCGGTCCAGGTTGGGATAGGCCAGGTTCTGCACGAAATTCATGATCTCGCTGTCGGTGCGCAGGCGTTCGGTGCGCAGCAGGGCATATTCGGTATAGAGCACCTGGTCGAGGGAGCGGTACACATAGGGCTTGTTCAGCATGCGCCCCAGCCAGATCCGGTCCTGCAGCAGCATCTGGTTGAGCAGGCCGTGGATCGACCAGGCCTGCGGTCCCGGGATCTCCTGCTTGCGCTCCGTGTCCCGCAGGTCGTCACAGCATTCCAGGATCCGGCTGTTGGACCAGCGGTTGAAGCGTGCCTGCAGGCGCATGCTGTAGAGGATGTCCATGTTCAGACGGGGTCTTATTCGTCGTCCTCGCAGGAATGGCCCAGCATGGCCAGCCCTTCGGCCAGGTAGTCGGCCCCCATGGGGGTGGCCAGCAGATAGTCGGCGGTACGGGGGGTCCAGTTGTCCTTGGCCTCTTCCAGGGCGGCGTCCCATTCGTCCTCGGTATAGTCCCCGCGGCCCAGCCACATGAGGGCCACCAGATTGGCCTGCAGTTCCGGCTCCAGCTCGTCGATGGTGTTCTTGATCTCCAGGTACACCGGATTGTCCGCGTGTTCCGCCAGGGCCTCGTCGATCCAGCCGTCGTTCTGGTTGTCCGGTTCCTCGGGCAGCATCACGTCTTCCTGGGCATGGAATTCCCGGGCATGACTGATGATCCCGCAGACGAAGCGGGGGCTGAGTTGCATCATGGTTGCCTCCTCCTTCAAAGAGGTTACAAACCCTGATGATAACGGATCACGGGGGGGACCGCAGGAGGGCCGAGCCGTCAGTGGGCGGATTCCTTGACCAGCACCCAGGGCGCCACCACCACGGCCTGGAACCGGGGGCGACGGGTTTCCCAGTCGCGGGCATGCTCGATGCCGGGCTGCCGCAGGGTACCGGACCTGAGCCAGTCCTCGACGGTATCCCGGTCATCCCGGACCAGGGCCATGGCGACATCCAGTAGATCCAGGGAATCGGTGACCGCCAGCAGGGCGCCACGGGCGAAGTGGGTCTGCAGTTCGGGCCAGGTAATGACGCCCATTTCGCCTTGCAGATGGGCGCGCAGGGCTGCGGGATCTTGTTGCATGAGGAGGATTCCTGCGCCGGGGCGCGCTCAGCCGATGAAGGCGCGCACGACGTCTTCGTGACGGGTACCCATGAGCACCTTCTCGATCCGGCCGTCCCGTACCCGCATGAGGGTGGGGGTGCCCATGACCTTGAACCGCCGGGCCATGTCCGGGCGACGGCTCACGTCGATGCCGATGATGTCGGTGCGCTCGGACATGAGGGGGTCCAGAACGGCGGACACCTCCCTGCACATGCCGCAGCGGGGGCTGTGGAAGTAGAAATACAGGGTCTCGTGGGCCTTTTGCTCCTCGCTGATCAGATCGCTCAGGTCCGGGGCCGGTCGCCCCTGCATGCCTCGGGTGCGATAGACGAGGGCGAACTGTCCCAGCAGGAACAGGGTGATGAGACTGATGATGATCCAGCCGATGCTATCCATGCCCCTTTGTATACCTGATTCACGGCCTCATGACGAGGGGTTCAGGCGCCATTCAGGGGTGGGGGAGTATCAATAATCGGAAGGGTGGCGGGCCTGACCCCGTCGATAGCTACTGGTACACTCGGACCCATGCAGCGCAGCCACCGCCATCGCCATGCCCTGATCCCGACCAAAGGTTCGGGATGGTGGCTGTGCCTGGCATTGTCGCTGGCACTCCCGGCGGGTGCCGCCACCCTTGTGGAGCCGTCCCGTCCGGCCTTGCTGCTTCCGGTGCAGGAGCCGTCGGGTGAAGTGTCCCTCGATGAAGCCGTGGCCCTGGTTCAGGCCGGCATCGGGGGGCGGGTCCTGTCGGCGGAGACCCAGATCCAGAACGGTCGCCGGGTGCATCGCATCCGCATCCTCACCGACGATCAGCGGGTGCGGAACATCCTGGTGGATGCCGTCACCGGTGAGTGGCAGTAAGCCCCATGCGCGTGGTGATCATCGAGGATGAAACCGCGTTGCAGATCCGGCTCAGGGAAAGGCTGGAGCAGGAAGGCTGGATGGTGGATACCAGCGGTGACGGGCGCGACGGTCTTTATCGGTTGCTGGAGTATCCGGCCGATGCGGCGGTGGTGGACCTGGGCCTGCCCGGTCTGCCCGGCCTGGAGGTGATCCGCCAGGTGCGCGCCGAGGGACGGCGACTGCCCATCCTGATCCTGACCGCCCGCGGACAGTGGCAGGAAAAGGTGGAAGGTCTGGAGGCCGGCGCGGATGACTATCTGGTCAAGCCGTTTCACATGGAAGAGCTGATCGCCCGTCTCCGGGCACTGGCGCGGCGGGCCGCGGGGCGACCGGATGGTCGGCTTGCCTTCGGGCCGCTGGTGCTTGATACCCAGGCCCAGACCGTGACCATGGCCGGACAGCCGATCGGGCTGACCACCTTCGAATACCGTCTGCTGGAACATCTGGCCCGTCATCCCGGACAGGTGATCTCCAAGCAGAGCCTCACCGACTATCTCTACCCCCATGACGAGGACCGGGACAGCAACGTGCTGGAGGTGCTCATCGGCCGCCTGCGCCGCAAGTTGGACCCGGACGGCCGGCTCGGCCCCATCGAGACCCTGCGGGGACGGGGATATCGTCTGGCCCTGCCCCCGGATCAGGCATGAACTCCCTGACCCTGCGGGTCGGCCTGATCGCCGCCCTGGTGGTGGCGGTCTTTGCCGTCATGACCGCCCTGGCCCTGGAGCGCGCGTTCCGGGACAGTGCCGTCTATGCGGTGGAACAACGCCTGCAGGCCCAGCTGTTCCTGCTGATGGGCGTGGCCGAGGTGGACCCGGCCGGTCGGGTCAGCCTGCCGGATCGCTTGCCCGAATCCCGTCTCATGCTGCCGGACTCGGGACTCCATGCCCGCATCAGTGATGAAGCCGGCAATACGCTGTGGCGGTCCCCCTCGGCCCTGGGAACCCATTATGGACTGCAACCGGACGAGCGCGCCTTCATGGCCCGCATGACCGTGGATTGGGAAACCCTCGGTGGGGTGGTGCCTCTGACCTTCACCCTGAGCGAGGACCGTTCCGGTCTGGAGGCTCAACTGCGTACCTACCGGCGCAGCCTGTGGGGCTGGCTGGCGGTGCTGGCGGTGTTGCTGCTGGCGGCCCAGTCCCTGGCCCTGTATCTGGGCCTGATTCCGCTGCGGCGGGTGGCACGTGAGCTGCGCGCCATGGAGCAGGGACAGCAATCCGCCCTGACCGGTCGCTATCCGGTGGAACTCAAGGCCCTGACCGATAACCTCAATGCCCTGTTGCGACAGGAGCGTGCCCAGCTGGCCCGGTATCGCGACGGCCTGGCGGATCTGGCCCATAGCCTCAAGACACCGCTGGCGGTCCTGCGGGGCAGTCTGGAATCCCGTCGTGATGAAGACCGCCGGCAGGATCTTGAACAACTGGAACGCATGGACCGGATCGTCGCCTATCAGCTACAGCGGGCGGCCACCGCCGGTCACCGGGCCCTGGCCGCGCCCATGGCGGTGGCACCGTTGGTGCAACGTCTGGGCCGGACCCTGGACAAGGTCTACCCGGACAAGGGGGTGGTCCTGTTCGATGAGGTCTCCGCCGACAGTCGTTTCCGCGGCAACGAGGGGGATCTGATGGAACTGCTGGGCAACCTCATGGACAACGCCTGGAAATACGGCCGCGGTCGGGTCGGGGTGGCGTCGGCGATGGAAGGGCGCTGGCTGGTGCTGAAGGTGGAGGATGATGGCCCGGGCATCCCGGCGGATCGGGTCCCGGTCATCCTGGCCCGGGGCGGCCGGCTGGACGAGGCGGTGCCGGGCCAGGGGATCGGTCTGGCGGTGGTGAACGAGATCGTCAGTGCCTATGAGGGGCGTCTGACCGTCGGGACGTCGGAGGCCCTGGGGGGCGCCCGGGTGGAGATCCGGCTACCGGGATGATCATGCCCCTCTCCGGGGAGAGGGGCATGCGGCATCTTCAGGCCCTGCCCACGTTTACGTCCGTGGGGGAATGGAAATAATCACTGTCCCGGGCGTACTCTTCCAGGTCCTTGAGCAGGACCGCAAGGCGCTCCTCGGCCGTGCTGATGGTGGCGCACTGCTCGCAGCGGGGGTCGCCGCAGGGCTGGCGGGTATAGAGCCAGTAATGGACCGCGCCCGCCAGCAGGCCGTCGGCAATCTCCCACAGGTCGGCCTGGGGATCGGCGTCGCTCAGACGATTGGCCAGTTCCACGGTCTGGCTGGCGGCGCTGTCGAACAGGGTGTGGGCTTCTGACATGGCGGTGTCCTGTTCCAGTGGGTGACCGGCAATGATAGCACGGACCCCCGGTTCAGCAGACCGTCACCACCAGCGGGATTTCCAGTTCCTCGGGCGCCAGGCCCCCGTGCACTCCCTTCATGTCGAAAGGTTTTTCCGTCAGCAACCGGTCCGAGACGATCCAGCCCGGTTGCATCAGCAGGGCATAGTCCCCGATCCGCGCGGACAGCTCGGGGTGGGGCGTGCCCGGGCCGAACCAGCCTTCTTCCAGTAGTTCCGTGCTGGGGCGCAGGGTGCAGGCATGCCCCAGCCGTTCCCGGACCAGGCGTTCGAACCGCTCATGCCGGCCGTGCCGCACATAGGCCCAGGCCACCCGCGGCTCACCGCATAGGGGCAGGGTCAGGCAGTCGGCGATCTCGGGATGGTCCGCCAGTATCAGTCGGTGTTCCACCGCCGTCATGCCATGGTCGGCGGTGATGATCAGCAGGGTGTCGGTCCCCGCCAGGCGGGCGGCCAGATTTGCCAGGGCCCGGTCGACCTCTTCCAGGTGCTTGCGGGTCTGGGGGGAGTCGGGGCCGTGGTAATGGCCCAGGCTGTCCAGTTCCGACCAGTAGGCGTAGACATACCGGCTACCGTGCCGGCCCTTCACCGCTTGTTCCACCCGGTTCACCATGTCTTGCAGACCGCTGAAGGGCAGTAGCCGGGCCCGGCCCTTGCGGGCCTTGTTGAAGGGGGTATTGGCGATCTTGTTGGGGGCCACCATGGTGCTGGAGACCGGGATGCGGTTGAAGGTGACGTCATGGCCCAGCCACTGCAGGACATCCAGGCCTTCCACCCGGTCATACCCGGTACCGCCGTAGCGGGGTTTGCCGGGCAGCACCGCCAGCACCGCCCCCAGTTCGCGAAAGTGTATATGCCAGCCGGTGAGGCCATGTTGGGCGGGGGCATCGCCGGTGATGAAGGTGGTGATCCCGGTGGCCGTGGTGGTGGGAAAGACGGCATGGATGCCGGCGCGGCGATGCCCGTTGAGGAACGGGGCGGGGCGGGTCCGAAGAAACCCGTCACCCAGTCCATCCACCACCACCAGGACCACATGGCGATGGCGGCCCACTTCCTCGGGGGGCAGGGCACGCAGGGGACCGTGACAGGAGGGCGTGCCCCCCAGGCCGCCGATCAGGGAGGTCATCAGATTGGCCAGGCAATGACCCTGGTAGTCGGGTGTCTGCATGGTGTTGTCCCGGATGGATATCGACTGATGGTAGACAGAGGGTGGACTGCCACGCAAATCCCCGTACCCGTCAAGGCGTTGTATGCTGTAAGGCTGTTTACGACGGATCTTCGAACCCATGAGCCGCTGGCGCCCACCCGCACCCCGATCCTCGCCCCATATCACGCCCCAGGGCTATGCCGCCCTGGATACGGAGCTGTCCGGCCTGTGGATTCGCCGGGCCGATGTCACCCGCCATCTGGCCGCCGCCGCCGCGGAAGGCGACCGCTCGGAAAACGCGGAATATATCTACCGTAAGAAGGAATTGCGGGAGATTGATCGGCGGATCCGTTATCTGCAGAAGCGCCTGCCCGGCCTCAAGGTGGTGCGGGAGCCGCCAGCCGACCGGGGCAAGGTCTATTTCGGTGCCTGGGTGACGTTGCTGGACGAGTCGGACCGGGAGGTGGAATACCGTATCGTGGGTGCCGACGAGTTCGATCCGGACCGGCGCTGGATCAGTCTGGATTCGCCCGTGGCCCGCGCCCTGCTCGGCAAGGCCCTGGATGACGAGGTCAAGGTGCAGACCCCGGCGGGAGAGCAGTATTACGAGATCGTGAAGATCCGCTATGAAGCCGGGTGATCCCGCCCGGTGCTATCATGCGGGTTGCCTGTGCAAAGATTGAGGAACCCCCCATGCGCTTTTGCTGGTCCAACCTGATGCTGATCGGCGTGGTCGTGGTACTGGGCACCGCCAGCATGCTGGCCAGTTGCGGCCAGAAAGGCGACCTCTACCTGCCCCAGGAAGAGCGTCGCGCGGCGGACTGAGACCGCGTTTCCGACCTTGTTCCATTCCATGTCGCGTCGCGACGGACATACACCTCCATGGATCATTTCAACTATCACGACGGGGTCCTGCATGCCGAGGACCTGAGCCTGGAAGAGCTGGCGCAGCGTCACGGAACGCCGCTTTACGTCTATTCCCGGGCCACCCTGGAGCGTCACTGGCACGCGTTTGATCGCGCCCTGGGGGATCATCCTCATCTGGTGTGCTATGCGGTGAAGGCCAATTCCAGTCTGGCGGTACTCAACCTGCTGGCCCGGCTCGGGTCCGGGTTCGACATCGTCTCCGTCGGCGAACTGGAGCGGGTGGTGCGGGCCGGCGGTGATCCGGGCAAGGTGGTCTTCTCCGGCGTGGGCAAGCGGACCGACGAGATGCGCCGTGCCCTGGAACTGGGCATCCGCTGCTTCAACGTGGAATCGGCGGCGGAACTGGAGCGCCTCAATGCCGAGGCCGGTGCCCTGGGGGTGACGGCGCCGGTGTCCCTACGGGTCAATCCGGACGTGGATGCCCAGACCCATCCCTACATCTCCACCGGGCTGAAGGAAAACAAGTTCGGCGTGGACGTGGCCGATGCCCTGGATCTCTATCGGCGGGCCGCGGCACTGCCGCACCTGAATATCATCGGCATCGACTGCCACATCGGTTCCCAGCTCACCCGCCTGGAACCCTTCGTGGACGCCTTGCACCGGGTCCTGCACCTGGCCCGGACCCTGGAGGACGAGGGCATCCGGCTCCATCATCTGGATCTGGGGGGCGGGCTGGGAATCCGTTACCGGGACGAGCATCCGCCCCTGCCCGAAGCGTATGCCCGGGCCATGCTGGAGGTGCTGCGGGAGACCCATTACGAGATCCTGGTGGAACCCGGACGGGCCATCGCCGGCAATGCCGGGGTGCTGCTCACCCGGGTGGAATACCTCAAGCCCACCCGCCATAAGAATTTTGCCATCGTGGACGCGGCCATGAACGATCTCATCCGGCCCTCCCTCTACAACGCGTGGATGGACATCGTGCCGGTGCGTCCCCGGGGCGGCGAGGGCATCCCCTATGACGTGGTGGGTCCGGTCTGCGAAACCGGGGATTTCCTGGGCAAGGAGCGAACCCTCGACCTGGCCGCCGGAGACCTGCTGGCGGTGCGGTCCGCCGGGGCCTACGGTTTCACCATGAGCTCCAACTACAACACCCGTCCCCGGCCCGCGGAGGTGATGGTGGACGGGGACCGGGACTGGCTGATCCATCGCCGCCAGACCCTGGACGAACTCCTGGCCGGGGAAACGCTGCTGCCCGGCTGATCCTCCACATCGACGACCAGAAGGAATCTCCCATGTCCCGTGAAATCATCGCCACCGACAAGGCTCCGCAGGCCATCGGCACCTACTCTCAGGCCGTGAGGGTGGGGTCCACCGTCTACCTGTCCGGCCAGATCCCCCTGGTGCCCGAGACCATGGACATGGTGGAAGGCCCCATCGAGGCCCAGATCCGCCGGGTGTTCGACAATCTGCAGGCCGTGGCCGAAGCCGCCGGCGGCACCCTGGACGACGTGGTCAAGCTCAATGTCTTCCTCACCGACCTGACCCATTTCCCCACCGTGAACCAGGTCATGGCCGAATACTTCCACGAGCCCTATCCGGCCCGTGCCGCCATCGGCGTTGCCAGCCTGCCCAAGGACGCCCAGGTGGAGATGGACGGGATCATGGATCTGTCCTGACGGATCCGGCGGCCCCTCCTCCAGGGGGGGAGGGGCCATCATGGCCAGGGACATGGCATCATCGGGAAAGGAATCAAGCGGATAGCGTCATGACCGAACCCGTCACCACTCTCAAGGGCGTCGGCCCGAAACAGGCGGCCCGGCTGGAAAAGCTGGGCATCCATACCCTGACCGACCTGCTGTTCCATCTGCCCCTGCGTTACCAGGACCGTACCCGGGTCCTGCCCGTTGCCGGTCTGCGCCCCGGAGACGAGGCGGTGGTGGAAGGGGAGATCGCCCTCGCCGAGGTTCAGTCCCGCGGTCGGCGCATGCTGATCCTGCGCCTGGCCGACGGCACCGGCGCCCTCAATCTGCGGTTTTTCCATTTTTCCGCCGCCCAGCAGCACAACCTGGTGCGCGGGGTGCGGTTGCGCTGCTTTGGCGAAGTGCGCGGCGGCCGGCAGGGACTGGAGATGGTGCACCCGGAGTATCGGGTCATGCAGGACGAGGACGCCGCCGCCCCGGTGGAGGATTGTCTCACTCCCGTCTATCCCACCACGGAAGGGCTGCATCAGATCAGTCTGCGCCGTCTCACCGACGAGGCCCTGGCCCGCCTGGAACACCTGCCGGACTGGCTGCCGCCGGGGGTACTGGATCCCGCCGGCCTGCCGGATCTGGAATCGGCCCTGCGCACCGTGCATCGGCCGCCGCCGGACGTCTCCGTGGCGGCACTGCTGGCGGGCCGTCACCCCGCCCAGCGACGTCTGGCCTTCGAGGAACTGGTGGCCCATCACCTGAGCCTGTACCGCCTGCGCACCCGCACCACCGCCCGGCCCGCCCCGGTGATACGGGTGGATGGCAATCTGCTCGGTCGTCTGCGCCGGTCCCTGCCGTTTGCCCTGACCGGTGCCCAGGACCGGGTGATCCGGGAACTGGAACGGGACATGGCGCGGCCCAGTCCCATGCTGCGTCTGGTCCAGGGGGACGTGGGTTCGGGCAAGACCCTGGTGGCGGTGGCCGCCTGCCTGCACGCGGTGGAGGCCGGTCATCAGGCCGCGGTGATGGCGCCCACGGAGATCCTGGCGGAACAGCATCACCACAACTTTCGCGCCCTGCTGGGGCCATTGGACATTCCGGTGGCCTGGTTTTCCGGCAGACAGGGGGTGCGCGCCCGTCGGGAGTCCCTGGCGGCGCTGGCCGAGGGTACCGCCCGGGTGGCGGTGGGCACCCACGCCCTGTTCCAGGACGAGGTGAGCTTCGAGGACCTGGCCCTGGTGATCGTGGACGAACAGCACCGATTCGGTGTGCATCAGCGCATGGCCCTGCGGGAGAAGGGTGCCCGGGACGGCCGTCTGCCCCATCAGCTGATCATGACCGCCACCCCGATTCCCCGCACCCTGGCCATGACCGCCTACGCCGACCTGGACTATTCGGTCATTGATGAGTTGCCGCCGGGGCGTACCCCGGTGAAGACCGTGGCGGTGAGCGATGCCCGTCGGGCGGAGGTGGTGGAACGCATCCACCATGCCATCGGCCAGGGGCGTCAGGCCTACTGGGTCTGCACCCTGATCGAGGAATCCGAGGCCCTCCAGGCCCAGGCGGCCGAGGACACCTATGCTCAGCTGCAGGAGGCCCTGACCGGGGTCCGGGTCGGGCTGGTACACGGGCGCATGAAGCCCCGGGAGAAGGAGGCGGTGATGGCCGCCTTCAAGGCCGGCGAGCTGCAACTGCTGGTGGCCACCACGGTGATCGAGGTGGGGGTGGACGTGCCCAATGCGTCCCTCATGATCATCGAGAACGCGGAGCGTCTGGGCCTGGCCCAGCTGCATCAGTTACGGGGCCGGGTGGGACGGGGCACAGCGGAGAGTGCCTGCGTGCTGCTCTACCATCCTCCCCTGTCCGATACCGCCCAGCGCCGCCTGGAGGCCCTGAGGGCCACCACCGACGGGTTCGAGATTGCCCGCATCGACCTGGAGTTGCGGGGGCCGGGGGAGGTGCTGGGCACCCGGCAGACGGGGATGATGCAGTTTCGCATTGCCGAGATCGTGCGGGATCAGGATCTGCTGGATACGGTGAAGGCGGCGGCGACCCGGCTGATGCGGGACCATCCGGATCATGTGGAGCCGCTGATCCGGCGCTGGCTGAGCGGGGCGGAGGAATACGGTCGCGTGGGTTGAGGCGATCCCACGCGACCGTTGGCTCAGAATCGGTAGGACACGCCCAGGCTCAGGACGGGCCAGTATTTCACGTCCTTGAGTTCGTCCTTGAGGCTGTCTTCTTCACGCTTGAGGTCGTCGTTGAAGGCGTCTTCCAAGGCTGGATCACTGACCTGCCCCCTCAACCGTACATCCGGCGATCCTGTGAACATCACCCCGGCATCCATGGCGAAGGACCAGCGGCTGCCGCGGATGGCGTTGCCGTAGCCGATCCCCACATAGGGGGCAAAGGAACGCCAGTCGATGGTGGCGTCGAGGCTGGCGTCATAAGTGTTATCACCGATGTCCAGGCTGCCGTCCGCCTTCCCCTTGAGTTCGTTGCCGTTGTGATAGGCCCCGGCGCTCACCCGGAAATTGCCGCCGAAGGGATGCTAGTCCGCCAGCAGGGCCGCGCTGCGCAGTTTCAGGTCACCGTCGTAGTCGATGCCTTCCTCTTCGAAGTCCTTGCTGTAGTCAAAGCCGTACAGGCCGGCTCGCAGGTTCACCCGCTCGCTCAGCCCGACCGTGCCTTCCAGGCCCAGGCCGGTAGTCCCCACCTTGGCCGCCATCCCGAAGCGGGAGTCGGCCGCAGCCGTCGTGCCGGCGGCGAGCAGTGCCATGGCCAGGGTGCCGGCCAGGATGGGACGGGACATTCCTTGGTTGTGCATGTGTTTCCCCCAAATCTCTTTTTGACTGTGTGGATGCATGGAACGAATCGGTGCAAAAGGACACCAAATCCCTTCAGAACGGATCCTGATGTTCAGTGGATCTTTCCTGTCCTGCAGTGTAGTGCCCTCGGACCCGGTGGGGGCGGCATTCGTCGGTGATATGCGTCCGTCGGTTCCGCTGGCCCGCCGTTTCGTGGTCAATGCCTTCACAAGATCCAATAAGGAGACTCAGATTCATGCAGTTCAACAGCCAGACCCTGCTTTTCGGCGGTACCACCCCCGCTTCCGCCCTCGCCGATGCGGGCATGACGGTGCTGCGGGTGGTGGCATTCCTGTTTGCCGGGGCCGGACGTTACAGTGTGGACAGCGTGTTTCGGCGGTAACCAATAGTGAGGCCTGCCCGTTCGCGGGCAGGCCCCTTCCAGGTCAATCCATGTCTCAGGAACAGTCCGTGCCTTGTGAGGGATTGCCGCCGGGTTCATTGAAATGTCATCTATATGGGCGTTAATGGCGGCGCTTGTTGACCATTAGATGAACGGTGATTCATGAAAGAAAGCCTGGCGACCCAGCCCGCGGCCCGTGTGGTGCGTGATCTGGCCCGAAACTATCTCGATCAGGCGGCCCAGGCCGCCCATCGGCTGTCAGATCCGCAGGATACGGAAGCCCTACATGATTTTCGGGTCGCCCTGCGGCGCTTGCGCAGCCTGCTGGCCGCCCACAAGACCTTCGTCAAGACCTGGCTGCCGAAAAAACTGCGCCGCCGGGTGAAGGAACTGGCCGCCGGGACGGGCCTGGCCCGGGACACGGAAGTACAGATTGCCTGGATGAAACAGCAGCACGGCCAGGTGAAATCCCACCAGCGGCCCGGCTATCAGTGGATGATGGCCCGCCTGGAACTGCGGCTGCGGGAAGAGTATCAGGATCTGCACGACGCCCTGCCCGATGCCTTCCGGCGCCTGAACAAGCGCATACAGGGGCGACTGGATCTGATTCGGGATGATGACAGCCCGCCCTTCGGTACCGTCACCGCCGCCCGGCTGCTGGAGTCCGCGGAGGACTTCCGCCACCAGCTGCAGCGTGTGGTCGGGGATGACGGTGAAGCGGACGAGGCCGTGCATCAGGCCCGTATTGCGGGCAAGCGCCTGCGCTACCTGCTGGAGCCGGTGGCGGCGGAACTGGAAGGAGGCAAGGAGCTGGTCCGCGAACTCAAGGACATGCAGAACCTGATGGGGGAGATCCATGACATTCAGGTTTTTTCCCAGGAGCTGGGTCAGGCCTCCGAGGAGGCCGGGGCCGAGCGGCTGCGACGACTGATTGACCTTTCACTCACGCTGAGTCCCGACCATCCGGACGTGGAAGCCGCACGCCGCCAGGATGAGAGGGCCGGGCTCATGAGCCTGGCCCGGGATCTCCATGATCGTCATGAGCACCTGATGTCCCGGTTGCGCGCGAAGCTCACGGAAGGGGAGGGCGCCCGTTTTCTGGAGCACCTGGCCGCCGGCGTGGCCCGGTTGCAGCAGGTCGGTACCGACCCTGCCGTGGACTGATCCGCCACGGGGAAAGGTTCATGGCTGCGAGTCCCTCACCTGCCCAGTTCTGTGCCGAGGTGCCGTGATCGATGCCGGTCGGCTTTCTGGCACAGAAGCAGTGCGATGGCTTTGGCTCTTCTGTTGGACAGACCTTTCCGAATGCATGTGCCGGTATCGATCGTGGATTTTGGTTTCTTTCCAGGCTTTGCCTCGCGTCATTGGATTTCCTGTCCTTCTTATCCCTTATCCTTTATCCTTCATACATCCCTTATCCTTTATATTTCGTTCTTGGACTCAAGATGTTGTGCGCCCCGGCAACATGGAGAGACGATATTTCAGTGTTCAAGCGCTCTCCTGTATTGTTCGATACCCCCACCGCCACTGTCCCCGAGGCCGATGCCCGGACGCGAAGGTATGCTTGCACCGGGCTCAGTGGTGAATCACAGGGGGTACCGGCTGTCCCCGACAATGCGGAGATCGCCCTCAGTCTCAGGCAGGTGCTGGCGCTCAATACCCGTCAACTGCGGGCTCGTCGCGTGCGGGTGCTCGGATATGGCGTGTCGGTGACCGTGTTTGCTTACCTTGCGTTCTGTTTCGTCGCCGGCTTGTTTCTCCCCCCACTCATAACGGCAGTGCTTGTCGTCCTGAGCCTGGGTGGATTTGCGATGGGTTGTGTTGGTTTTGTCCAGACAAGGCGGCTCGCTGCCGAACGGCATACGGTCGTCCGGAAACTCTACGCCCGAGGACTGCGGGTCAAGGGGCGCAGCGTGGTGACCAACACCCCGCACCCAACCACCTTGGCGGTGTGCCGCCGCTCTTGATCTGAGCAGGTTGCTGTGTTAGAGCAGCGCGCCCGATCTGGTCGACGTCCTTCGTGCGCACTGAGTGGGCGCGTGAGTCGATCCCGCCGGCCGCCAACGACAAGTTGGTTTAAACCAGACACCCTTGAGGCCGCGGGCCGAGTCTTCCCGTTTTGACCAATATGACCGATAAAGCCCTTCTCGTGCCCTTGTTCGCAGGACTTGCCATCCTTGCAGTGGCGCTGGTTCTGCCCATGGACGCGACGGCGCAACTCGCCATCATCATACCTTTGCTGGTGCTGCTCACCTATGCGCGGGTCGAGGCGGATGCAAAGAGTGCCGCCGCCGACGTGTTCCGCGTTGTGGTGCTGGTCGTGGGCGGGTTCATCACCCTGCGCTACCTGAGTTGGCGGGCGGGATACACCCTGTACGGCAGCGATCTGTTCAGCCTGGTTGCGGTGTGCCTGTTGTTTGGTGCCGAGTTGTACTCCGCGTGCATCCATTTTCTGGGTGGGTTCATCAACGTGTCGCGCATCCGCCGGCCGTTGCTGAGTGTGGACGATTTGCCGCCCGGAACCCAGCTGCCGACTGTAGACGTGATGATTCCGTCCTACAACGAAGATCCCGAACTGCTCGAGGTGACGCTTCGTGCCGCCCGTCAGATGCGTTACCCGGCCGACCGCTTTACCGTCTATCTGCTCGATGACGGCGGCACCGATCAGCATATCGCGCACAGTGATCCAGCCATCGCCAGTGCGGCCAGGCAGCGTCGTGCCGATCTCCAGGCCCTGTGTGCACGCCTGGGTGTGACCTACTTGACCCGGTCATGCAACGAGCGGGCCAAGGCGGGCAACCTTAATCACGCACTTGGACACAGCCGGGGTGAACTCATTGTCGTGCTCGATGCCGACCACGTGCCCACGGTCGAGTTTCTCGACCGAACGGTACCGTGGTTCGTGCGCCATGATGACGTGTTTCTGGTGCAGACGCCCCACTTTATGGTCAATCCGGACCCTGTCGACCGCAACATATTGCAGGGTTTCTCGCGCATGCCGTCCGAGAACGACATGTTCTACCGCGATATACAGCGCGGACTTGACTTCTGGGGGGCGTCGTTCTTTTGCGGCTCAGCCGCGATGCTGCGCCGCAAACACCTCGAGGAGGTCGGCGGACTGTGTGGCGACACCGTCACCGAGGATGCCGAAACCGCGTTCGAACTGCATAGCCGAGGCTACCGTTCGATCTATATCGACCGCCCGATGGTCGCTGGTCTGGCGCCGGAAACCTTTACCGCTTTCGTCACCCAGCGCATGCGTTGGGCGCAGGGCATGGTGCAGATCCTGGTGCTAAAACGACCGTTCATGTCGCCCGGTCTGACCTTGCCGCAGCGTCTGGGCTATCTCAGCTCGATTATGTTCTGGCTGTTCCCGTTTTCGCGCATCATCTTTCTAGTTGCGCCACTTGCCTACCTGATTCTTGGCATGGATATCTATAATGCGTCGATCATGCAGATTCTCGCCTATACCGTGCCGCATGTTATCGCCATCTACATAATCGCCGACATGTTGTATGGCCGCAAACGCTGGCCGCTGATATCGGAGTTGTACGAGGTCATGCAGTGCCTGTTCTCCGCGGTGGCGATCTTCAAAGTGCTGCTCAACCCGCGCAAACCGGCTTTCATGGTAACGCCCAAGGGTGAAACCCTGGACGAAGAAGCGATCTCGCCGTTGGCGTGGCCGTTCTACGTACTGTTCGTGCTGACCTTGGTCGGCTTTGCGTTTGGCGCCTACCGCCTTGCGGCTTATCCGTTGACGCGCGAGATGACCATCGTCGTACTGTTGTGGAACACATTCAACTTCGTGACCCTGCTCGGCGCCATTGGCGCGCTACTGGAGCGTCGCCAGCGTCGTGCATCACCACGCATGCCAGTGGTCGAAGCAGCAATGATCGAAGGCGCTAGCGCGGTGCCTGTGCCCTGCGAGATCAAGGACTTGTCCGCCACCGGCGCGCGACTCAAGCTTGCAGCCGATGCGACCACCGGGCCCGAGCCCGGCGAGGAACTTTTGCTCAGTGCCTACTCGCATGCACTCGACCGACAGATCACGCTGCCCATCCGTATCTGCAGCCGATCCGAGCAGCATGGCGTGGAGCTGGGCGTGCAGTTCGAAAACATGAACCCGCAGCAGGCCGACGAGGCGGTGGCCTTTTCGTACGGCGACAGCGCACGCTGGGTGTATTTCCAGGAGCGCCGCTCGCGCCCGATCAGCTTCTTCCAGGGGCTGGCGATGACGCTTTCCCTGATTTGGCGTCCCTTCTTCCTGCACTTGCAGGCGATGATGCCGCGACGCTCGGCGCATTCAGTATCCGACAGGGTGCGGTCGTGACATCCTGCGTACCGTGCGACGAACTCATTTTGCCGACTCTTGGGTAACACAACCATGAAACCGCTACTTGCTCCGCTCACTGTCTGCCTGATCAGGTGCCTGGCACTACTTATCTTGCTGACTGCACCTGTCCAGGCGCAGGGCCTTGAGCGCGATTCGATCCGCCTGTCTTCGTTCACCCCGCAAGCAGGTCCGGTCAGGCTCACCGACGTCACCTCGGCGGTCGATCTGTTCATTCCGGTGTCCGATCTGGTGACGATGCATGATGCGCGCGTCGAGTTGCGCTTCGTTCATTCGATAGCGCTTCTCGCAGAGCGCTCGTTCCTGCTGGTACGCATGAACGACATCACTATCGCCCAGATTTCGGTTGACCCGTTGCAGCCGCGCGGCACTGCGCGTTTCATGATTCCGGACGACCTGTGGCAGTCTGGTTTTAACCGTTTGTCGATCGGCGTCATCCAGCACTATTAACCCGG
>NZ_AGBG01000028.1:0-36280 GCF_000225005.1 Ectothiorhodospira sp. PHS-1
GGGGTAGGCACCGTGCCGGCCCTCGCCCCTCTCCCCAACCCCTCTCCCCCGGGGAGAGGGGCTTGTCATGTATTCTTCATCGTCTGGGGTGACTCACCTCCGTGATGCATGAGTGTACTCCAAGGGGAGCAGGGCTACTGCCCGGCCAGTGCCTCCAGCAGTCGGTCATGCAACCCGCCGAATCCCCCGTTGCTCATGATCAGCACATGATCGCCGGGCCGGGCGCTGGCCACCAGACGCGCCAGCAGGCCGTCCAGGGTCGGCGCGGACTCTCCCCGCCCCGCCAGTTCACCGGTCACCGTCGCCACGTCCCAGCCCAGATCCGGCGGCGCGAACAGGAACACCTGATCCGCCCCGGCCAGCGAGTTCGCCAGGGTCTGTCGATGGACACCCATGCGCATGGTGTTGGAACGGGGTTCCAGCACCGCCAGGATACGGGCCTCCCCCACCCGGCCGCGCAGGGCCGCAAGGGTGGCGGCAATGGCGGTGGGATGGTGGGCGAAATCGTCATGGACCGTCACCCCGCCCGCCGTGCCACGCACCTGCAGCCGCCGCTTGACCCCGGCAAAGCGGGACAGCGCCGACACACCGGCCTCGACCGGCACCCCCACATGCCTGGCCGCCGCCAGGGCCGCCACCGCATTGCTCATGTTGTGATGTCCGGGCATGGACCAGCGGACCTCCCCCACCGGGATGTCCCGATGGTGGAGACGAAAATGGCTGCCGTCGGGACTCAGGGCCTCTCCCCGCCAGTCCATCCCGCCATCGGTTCCGAAGCACTCCACCGGCGTCCAGCATCCCATGGCCAATACCCTTGAGAGCGCGGCATCATGACCCTGGCACAGGATGCGCCCCTCCCCCGGCACGGTGCGCACCAGATGGTGAAACTGCCGCTCGATGGCGGCCAGATCGGGAAAGATGTCGGCGTGATCGTATTCCAGATTGTTCAGGATCAGGGTTCTGGGATGGTAATGGACAAACTTGGAACGCTTGTCGAAGAAGGCGGTGTCGTACTCGTCGGCCTCCACCACGAAGAAGGGCGTCTCCCCCAGTCGGGCCGAGACCTGGAAATTATCCGGCACACCGCCGATGAGAAACCCCGGAGACAGTCCCGCGTCCTCCAGTATCCAGGCCAGCAGGCTGGCGGTGGTGGTCTTGCCGTGGGTCCCGGCCACCGCCAGCACCCAGCGATCCTTGAGCACATGCTCCGCCAGCCACTGGGGGCCGGAGGCATAGGGAATGCCGCGATTGAGCACATGTTCCACCGCCGGATTGCCCCGGGTCATCACGTTGCCGATGACCACCACGTCCGGCACCGGGTCCAGGTGAGCGGGATCGTAACCCTCGCTGACCGGGATGCCCTGGGCCGCCAGCAGCGTGCTCATGGGTGGGTAGACCTGCTGATCCGAACCGGTCACCCGATGTCCGGCGGCCCTGGCCAGCAGGGCCACGCCGGCCATGAAGGTGCCGCAGATACCCAGGATATGAACGTGGCTCACGGCATGATCGCCGTGTAGAGCATTTCACCGGCAATGGCCGCCAGCATCAGATACAGCACCGCCAATCCCACGCCGCCGGCCACGGTCTGCAGACCCAGGGCACTGCGCAGGATGTTGCCGTAGGTGGTCAGCAGCCAGCCCAGCAGGACCAGATAGCCCACGGTGATATAGACCGGGATCTCGGTGGCTGTCTCGGCCCCACGCAGGTTGTAGACCAGGGGCAGCATCAGCAGACCCAGAATCACGCCGACGCCCAGCAGGGCGCTCAAGGTCTGGTTGAACCGGCCCGGCAGCCCCCGCCAGGACAGCAGCAGGGCGGTGTAGCCCGCCAGCAGGGCCAGTTCCATCCCCGTCTGCAGGATGGCCAGCTGGAAGGGATAGAACGGCAGGGCCACGATCAGGCCCACCAGCAGATAGGCGATGATGCACAGCCATAGCAGCAGGGCCGAGGCCGGCAGGTCCTCCGGTCCTTTCTGCATGAAGGTCAACTGGATGAAGGGTTTGATCAACGCGTACATGCACGGCCCTTGTATGACGTCCCGATGATTCGATGACGGTCGCGTGAGATTCGTGCAAGGATATCATGTCCCTCCCGGCACACAGCAGAACCCGACATGGACAGGCCGTTCAAGACTCGCCGCTCGCCCCCGGCCCGGGGGCCTCACCGCTATCGGCTCAGGGTCGATGGCGATGACTTCTTTCCCGCCATGGTGGAGGCCATCGAATCGGCGCGGGAGCGGGTGCTGCTGGAGATGTACCTGTGCAGTTCCGGTGCGCTGACCACCCGATTCATCGATGCCCTGTGCCTGGCCGCGACCCGTGGCGTGGAGGTTTGCGTGCTGCTGGATGATTTCGGCAGCCTGGCCCTCTCCGGTAGCGACCGGGGGCGTCTGCTGGCCCATGGCGTGCAGCTGGGCATGTATAACCCACTGGGTCTGAAGCGGCTCCATCTGTCCCTGTTCCGGGATCACCGCAAGCTGCTGGCGGTGGACGGCAAGGTGGCCTTCGTGGGCGGTGCCGGGCTGACCGATGACTTTGATCCGCGCTTTGCCGGCGACCAGGCATGGCACGAGGTCATGCTGGAGATCCGGGGGCCCTGCGTGACGGACTGGGAACAACTCTTTGCCAGAACCTGGTCCCGCTGGCATGCCCACTCCCTGACGTTGCCCGCCGCACTCGCCAAGGCCCCCGGTCCGGCCGATGGACGGGTGGTGGGCAACAGCGTCATGGGCGGACGTGCGGTGATGCGCTCGGTGATTGCCGCCGTCAAGAAATCACGGCGGCGGGTATGGATCACCACGGCCTATTTCGTGCCCACCCTACGTCTGCGCCGCGTGCTGGCCCGGGCCGCCCGCCATGGAGTGGATGTGCGGTTGCTGGTACCGGGACCGAAGACGGATCAGCCGGCGGTCCGGCATGCGGGGCGGCGCTTCTACGGGCGACTGCTGCGGGCGGGGGTCAGGATCTTCGAATATCAGCCCCGCTGCCTGCATGCCAAGTACGTGATCTGTGACGACTGGAGCAGCGTGGGCTCCAGCAACCTGGATCACTGGACCCTGCGCTGGAACCTGGAGGCCAACCAGGTGGTGACCGCTCCGTACACCGTGGCGGAACTGGCCGGGCTGTTTGCCGGCGACCTGGCTCAGGCCCGGGAATGGACCTTGCAGGAGTGGCAGGCACGAGGTCGCTGGCACCGGCTGATGGAGCGGTTTTTCGGTGCCCTGGACGAATGGCTGGTGCAACTCAGTTACATGCGGGACGTACGGGAGGCGGACAAGGCACTGCGCAGGGGCATCCATGCACTACCGACCTCGGATCATGCCTCCAGGGCAAGATGACCAGCCTCAGAAGTCGTCGTCCCAGTCTTCCAGTTCCCGCAGCAGGTCGTACTGGTCTTCGCCGGGGGCGCCGTCACGCACCAGATATTCCCGCCGCTGCAGGTAGGCATTGCGCAGGGCCATGTAGCGGTCAGTGGCGACGTCTTCCAGGGCACGCTCAGTGGGCAGGAAGCCCGCCCGCATGTCGATGATATCCACCACCAGCAGGGCATTCCGGACACCGGTCTCATCGTAGTAGTACAGCGGATGGGTCACCCCGTCCACCACCCGTGCCGGGGCATCCCGCAGGGTGCTCGGCCCCAGGAAGGGCAACACCACATAAGGCCCGGAGGACACTCCCCAGCGCCCCAGGGTCTGCCCGAAGTCCTCGTTGCTCTTTTCCAGCCCCATGGGACTGGCCACGTCGAACAGGCCAAAGACCCCGAAACTGGTGTTCATGATGATGCGGGTCAGATCCGAGGCGGCATCATGGAACTTGAACTGCAGGGTGTTGTTGGCCATGTTGACCACATCCCGCAGATTGGAGAAGAAGTTGGTGACGCCGGTCTGCACCGGCTGCGGCGCATAGCGCTCATAGCCCTCGGCCACGGGCTTGATCACGGCGGAATCCACCGCGTCATTGAACTGGAACATGGCCCGGTTATAGCCCTCCCAGGGGTCGCGCGGGTCCCGGGACTCCGGAGGGACGGTGGCACAGGCGGGCAGAAGCAAAACGGTCAGCAACAATAACCAGACCGGGTGACGGGGCTTGGACAGCTTCACGGGCAACACCTGTGGCAACGATGAATGCGTGGGGGTATCCCTCCCCTCACCCACCCCTCTCCCCCAAGGGGAGAGGGGGACTACTTCCTTTCCCTTACCGTCCGCGCTGGGCGGCGATGCGCATGCGCAAGGCGTTGAGCTTGATGAAGCCTTCCGCATCCTTTTGATTATAGGCGCCGGCATCGTCCTCGAAGGTGGCGATGTGGGCGTCGAACAGGCTGTCGGACTCGGACTTGCGACCGGCGACGATGACATTGCCCTTGTAGAGCTTGATCCGCACCACGCCGTTCACATGCACCTGGGAGGCGTCGATCAGGGACTGCATCATCCGTCGTTCCGGACTCCACCAGTAGCCGTTGTAGATCAGGCTGGCGTACCGGGGCATCAGCTCGTCCTTCAGGTGCGCCGCTTCCCGGTCCATGGTGATGGACTCGAT
This sequence comes from Ectothiorhodospira sp. PHS-1, assembly GCF_000225005.1. Lineage (NCBI taxonomy): Bacteria > Pseudomonadati > Pseudomonadota > Gammaproteobacteria > Chromatiales > Ectothiorhodospiraceae > Ectothiorhodospira > Ectothiorhodospira sp. PHS-1. The sequence goes on from NZ_AGBG01000028.1 coordinate 4,536, forward strand.
GGCACGGTGAGCCCTGAGCAGGATGGTGCCGCCGGGGGTTTCATAGCAACCGCGGGACTTCATGCCCACGTAGCGGTTTTCCACCAGGTCCAGGCGACCGATGCCGTGGGCGCCGCCGATCCGGTTGAGGGTGGCCAGCAAGGTGGCCGGACTCATGGGTTCCCCGTTGAGGGCCACCGGGTCACCCTTCTCGTAGGTGATCTCCACGTATTCCGGCTTGTCCGGGGCGGCCTCGGGGGAAACGCTCCAGCGCCACATGTCTTCCTCGGCCTCGAACCAGGGGTCTTCCAAGGGACCGCCCTCGTAGGAGATGTGCAGCAGGTTGGCATCCATGGAGTACGGGGACTTCTTGCCCCGCTTCATCTCCACCGGGATACCGTGCTGCTCCGCATAGGCCAGCAGCTTTTCCCGGGAGTTCAGGTCCCATTCCCGCCAGGGGGCGATGACGCGGATGCCGGGCTTGAGGGCATAGGCGCCCAGTTCGAAACGCACCTGGTCATTGCCCTTGCCGGTGGCACCGTGGGAGACGGCGTCGGCGCCGGTCTCGTTGGCGATTTCCACCAGGCGTTTGGCGATCAGGGGGCGGGCGATGGAGGTGCCCAGCAGGTATTCACCCTCATAGAGGGCATTGGCGCGGAACATGGGGAAGACGAAATCGCGCACGAATTCCTCGCGCAGGTCGTCGATGTAGATTTCCTTCACGCCCATGGCCTGGGCCTTGGCCCGTGCTGGTTCCAGCTCCTCGCCCTGGCCGATGTCGGCGGTAAAGGTCACCACCTCGCAGCCATAGGTATCCTCAAGCCACTTGAGGATGACCGACGTATCCAGCCCGCCCGAATAGGCGAGGACGACCTTTTTCACATCATTGGCCATGTAAGGCAACCCCTGGGAAAGACGTAAGTGGTACAGGGGCGCAAGTATAGCGAAACTGGTGCCGGGTAAGGAATGGACGACGCCAGCTTGGATCAGATCCGACGCTTGAGCTCCTGTTCCAGCTCCGCCATGAGATTGCTGATGTTACCGGCAAACAGCCCGGTCTGATCCGCCAGTCGGTTCACTTCCTTGGCCACCACCGCAAAACCGCGCCCGTGCTCCCCCGCCCGCGCGGCCTCGATGCTGGCATTGAGGCTGAGCATGCGCAGGGCCTTGAGCACGATCAGGATCTGGTTGGACTCGGTGATGATGGAGTTGCTCAACCGGCTCACGGCGGCAATCTGTTCATGCCGCCCGGATTCCACCTCCTTGCGCCGGCGAATGTCGGTCACCACCCCTTCCAGGTACTGCAGCTTGCCCTCCTGATCGAGCACAGGGCCGCCGTTTTCGTTGACCCAGCGGACACTGCCGTCACGGTGGTGTATGCGGTAATCCACGTCCCAGTTGCCGCCGGCGACCACGGCCTGGCTGATGGCCTCGTCGACGGCAGCCGAATCTTCCGGGTGAATCAGCGAGGCGTAGGACACCGCCCTGTTCTGCCGCAACTCATCCTGACCATAGCCGGTGAGTTCCCGGCAGCGGCCGGAAATCACCAGCATGGTGTACTGGTCATCGTTGCGGCAGCGATAGAGAAATCCGTTCATGCGACTGGCAATGCTGTTGAGGGCATCCAGTTCGGTGCTTTCATCGGCCTTGTGGGTAGGCATGTTCGGCGCTCCGCGGTGAAGATCGTAGTGTAGCCCCTGCTCCCTGTGGAGACGATGGATTTGAGTCTTTAACGGGTCAGCCAGATATCCACCCGGCGATTGAGGGCCCAGGCCGCTTCCGTGGATGCCGGGTCCAGGGGCCAGGACTCGCCGAAGGCACGGGTCTCGATCCGGTGGGCGGCGATCCCCTGGCCCCGCAGATAGGTCTGGACCGCACGCGCCCGGCGCAGGGACAGGGCATCATTGTAGGCCTCGGTGCCGCGCTCATCCGCATGTCCTCCAAGGACCACCCGGGTGTCGGGGTTATCCCGGAGCACCGCCAGGGCCCGCCGCAGTTCCCCATGCTGATCGGGGCGGATGCGGGACTCGTCAAAATCGAAATGGATGCGCCAGTCGTCCAGGATCTCGAAATCCAGGCGCCTGAGTTCACCCTGACAGGCACGAAAATCCGCCAGGACTTCCCGAAAACGCAGGGGTGAGAGGGTCACCCGGATCTCCCGGGCGCCCCGGCCCGGGTCCGGGTGCCGGATCAGGACTTCATGGCCGGTTTCCAGGCCGTAGTAAAGGGCCAGGGCCTTCTCCCGCCCCAACCGAAGCAGGGTATCCCCGGCCATGGCGGGCACCGCGCCCAGATCCTGGGGGGCAAGGTCATGACGCCAGTCGGGCGCCTGCAGGGACAGACGCCCCACGTCGGGCGCATTCAGCGGGATGCGAGGGTCCAGGTAAAACCGCAGGGTACGGCCCGGGCTGGCGTGGAAACGGGCGATACCGTAACGGGGAACCGGTTGCACCAGCTCACACAGATCCGGCTCCTGAGTCACGATCCACTGGGCCTGCTCCATGCGGGGACCATAGTCGGCGGCCTGGAGGGCGGCGGGCAGCAGGCATAACAGCAGGATGGCGTAACGGGCGTTCATGCCTGAAACTATCGGCAGGCGGCGGGGGAAGTTGAGGCATTCCCCCGCCCTGCCCCATCAACGCCGACGCGGCGGCAGGATGTCGGTGATCGAGCCGTGGGCCACCTCCGCCGCAAAGCAGAGGGTTTCCGACAGGGTGGGATGGGGATGCACCGTCAGCCCCAGATCCTCCACGTCCGCCCCCATCTCCAGTGCCAGCAGGGCCTCGGCAATCAGTTCCCCCGCGTTGGGGCCGACGATCCCGGCACCAATCACCCGCTGCTGGTCATCCAGCAGCAGTTTGGTCAGACCGGCCTCGCCCCCCACGCTGAGGGCACGACCACTGGCCGCCCAGGGGAAGACCGCCTTGGTGTACTCAATCCCCTCCGCCTTGGCCTTCGTCTCGGTCAGCCCCATCCAGGCCACTTCCGGATGGGTATAGGCCACGCTGGGGATGGCGCGGGCATCGAAGTGGGATTTTTTCCCGGCCGCCACCTCGGCGGCCACCTTGGCTTCGTGGGTGGCCTTGTGGGCCAGCATGGGGCCACCCACCACATCGCCGACGGCGAAGATGTGTTCGACATGGGTCCGCATCTGCCGGTCCACCTGGATGAAGCCGTGTTCGTCCACCTGAATGCCCGCCGCCTCGGCGTCGATCCGACCGCCGTTGGGCAGGCGCCCCACCGCCACCAGCACCCGGTCGAAGGTGTCCTGTTCCGGGGCCTTGCCGCCCTCGAACCAGACCCGGATCCCCTCGTCCACGGCCTGGGCCCGGGTCACGCGGGTACCGGTGAAGATATTCTCATAGCGGTCCTTGATCCGTTTTTCCAGCGGCTTGACCAGATCGCGGTCGGCGCCGGGCATCAGCTCCTTGGACAACTCGCAGACCGTCACCTTCGAGCCCAGGGCATCATAGACGCAGGCCATCTCCAGCCCGATGATGCCGCCCCCCACCACCAGCAGACGACCGGGGATGTCCTGCAGCGTCAGGGCGGCGGTGGAATCCATCACCCGCGGATCCTCCCAGGGAAATCCGGGCAAATGCACGGGCCGGGAGCCTACGGCGATGATGGCCTGTTCAAAACGAATCCGCTGCTCACCGCCCTCCCCGGCCACGGTCAGGGTATGGGGCGAGGTGAAACGTCCCACGCCTTGCACCACCCTGACCTTGCGTTGTCCGGCCAGATGCTTCAGGCCACTGGTAAGCTTGCCCACCACGCCGTCCTTGTAGGCCGCCAGCGCGGGCAGATCGATCCGGAGGGTGCCGAAATGGATGCCGTGGCGGGCAAAGTCCTTCGCCTCGTCGATCACCTGGGCGGCATGGAGCAGGGCCTTGGAGGGAATGCAGCCCACATTGAGACACACGCCGCCGATCTGTGGATACCGCTCCACCATGACCACGTCCAGGCCCAGATCAGCGGCACGAAAGGCGGCGGTATACCCCCCGGGGCCGGAGCCCAGCACCAGCAGGCCGCAGTGAATGTCCGCGTCATCGGTCGGCTCGGAGACCGGCCGGGGACGGCTGGGCGGCGTTTCGGGGCGCGGCGCGGCAGCGGCCGGCGCCGTGGTGTCTTCCCGTGGGGGGGATTCGGCGGTATCGGTTTCCAGTTCCAGGATGGCCGTGCCCTGGGAGACCTTGTCGCCCTTTTTCACCAGCAGTGTGCCGATGGTCCCCGCCGTCGGGGCGGGAATGTCGATGGAGGCCTTGTCGGACTCCAGGGTGATGAGTGGATCCTCGGGTTTGACGGTATCGCCCGGGGCGACAAGGATGTCGATGATTTCCACATCCTTGAAGTCGCCGATATCGGGGACCTGGATGGTGCGTGTCTGAGCCATGAATTCAACACTCCTTCTTTGCCGTTTCAAACTGCCCATGAATACCCGTGGAAGCGGGCCGCTGCTACAGCAGCATGCGCCGCATGTCCGACAGCAGATCGCTCAGACAGTGGGTGAAACGGGCGCCCAGGGCACCGTCGATGACCCGGTGATCATAGGACAGGGCCAGCGGCAGGATCAGCCGCGGCACAAAGGCCTTGCCGTCCCATACCGGCTGCATCCTGGCCCGGGAGACGGCGAGAATCGCCACCTCCGGCGCATTGACGATGGGTGTGAACTGGGTGCCGCCGATCCCCCCCAGGCTGGTGATGGTGATGCAGCCGCCCTGCATGTCGTCGGGCTTGAGCCGCCGCTTGCGGGCCTTCTCGGACACCTCGGCCACCTCCCTGGCCAGTTCCACCAGGCTCTTGCGATCCACATCCCGGATCACCGGGACCACCAGACCATCCGGGGTGTCCACGGCGATGCCCAGATGGAAATATTGCTTCAGGATCAGGTTTTCCCCGGCGGCATCCAGCGAGGCATTGACCCTGGGATGCTCCTTCAAGGCCGAGACCAGGGCCTTCATCAGGAACACCAGGAAGGTGATTTTCACGTCCTTATCCTTGTATTCCGCCACCAGGGACTTGCGGAAGGCATCCAGTTCGGTGATGTCCGCCTCGTCGAACTGGGTAACATGGGGGATGTTCACCCAGTTGCGGTGCAGATTCTCGCCGGTGAGACGGTTGATGCGGGTCAGGGCCTGGGTTCTGACCGGGCCGAACCGGGAGAAATCGATCTCCGGGGGGGGCGTCAATCCGGGCAGGGCCGGCGGCGCGGCCAGGGACCGCTTGACGAAGGCCTGCACATCCTCCTTGAGGATGCGACCCTTGCGGCCCTTGCCTTCCACCTTGCCCAGATCCACCCCCAGTTCGCGGGCGAACCGGCGCACCCCCGGAGAGGCCAGGGCCTTGCGAAAGGCCGCCTCGTCCACCATCCCCGCCGTGGGGGACGATCTCGGACCGGGCGTGGATGCCGGGGCTTCGTCCCGGACGACCTCCCGGGATCTCTCCGGCTCGGGCGCCGGGGCCTGCGCCGTTTCCTGCCGGGGAGCGGCTACCTGTTGCGGCGACGGCTCCGGGGTCTTGTCAGGCGTTGGCGACTTACTCCCCTCTTCCGCCTCCAGATCCAGAATGGCCACTCCCTGGGAGACCCGATCTCCCACCTTCACCTTCAGGCCCTTCACGGTCCCCGCCCGAGGGGCCGGGATGTCGATGGACGCCTTGTCCGATTCCAGGGTGATCAGCGGGTCTTCCGGCTTGACCGTATCCCCCTCTCCCACCAGCACCTCGATGATTTCCACGTCCTTGAAGTCACCGATGTCGGGAACCTTGATTTCAACCACGTTGCCCATGGCGCAACTCCTTTGAAAAATTGAAGTCACCGGCGGCGGCAGGCAACGGGACGGCCGCGCCGGCCGGTGATGCATGTCAATGGATGCGACCCGGCGCCTCAGGCGCGCAGGGGATTGGGTTTGTCCACGTCGATTTCATATTTGGCGATGGCCTCGCTGACCCGCTCCACCGGGATACGGCCTTCATCCGCCAAGGCCTTGAGGGCGGCCAGGGCCACGTAGTAGCGATCCACTTCGAAATGGTGGCGCAACCGGGAACGCAGGTCGCTGCGACCGAAGCCGTCGGTGCCCAGCACCGTGTAACGTCCCGGGACCCAGGCCCGGATCTGATCGGCAAAGGCCCTGACATAATCGGTGGAGGCCACCACCGGCCCCTGACGCCCCGTCAGGCATTGACTGACCCAGCTCCGGCGGGGTTCGGCCTCGGGATGCAGCAGGTTCCAGCGCTCCGTGTCACGGCCGTCCCGAGCCAGCTCGTTGAAGCTGGTGGCACTCCAGATATCCGCTTCCACGCCGAAGTCGTTGAGGAGCAGTTCGGCGGCGGCAATCACCTCCTGCAGGATGGTGCCCGAGCCCATGAGCTGGACCCTCGGCTCGCCCGATCCCCCTTCCCGGAGCAGGTACAGCCCCTTGCGGATCCCCTCCTGTGCCCCTTCCGGCATGGCCGGTTGAGGGTAGTTCTCGTTCATCACGGTGATGTAATAGAAAACACTTTCCTGGTTGACGTACATGCGGCGCAGGCCGTCATGGAGGATCACCGCCAGCTCATAGGCAAAGGTGGGGTCGTAACTGATGCAGTTGGGCACGTTGGCCGCCATCAGATGGCTATGGCCGTCCTGATGCTGCAACCCCTCGCCCGAGAGGGTGGTGCGACCGGCGGTCCCGCCTATGAGGAAACCCCGGGCCTGCATGTCGCCCGCGGCCCAGATAAGGTCCCCCACCCGCTGGAAGCCGAACATGGAGTAGAAGATGTAGAAGGGGATCATGCTCACCCCGTGGACGCTGTAGGCGGTGGCCGCCGCCATCCAGGAGGACATGGCGCCGGCCTCGTTGATGCCCTCTTCCAGGATCTGACCCTTCTTGTCCTCCCTGTAGAACATCACCTGGTCCTTGTCCTGGGGCGTATAGAGCTGGCCCACGGAGGAGTAGATCCCCAACTGCCGGAACAGCCCTTCCATACCGAAGGTGCGGGCCTCGTCCGGCACGATGGGCACGATGTGATGGCCGATCTTCTTGTCCCGGGCCAGCTGGGTGAGCATGCGCACCAGCGCCATGGTGGTGGAAAGCTCCCGTTCCCCGGAGGATTCCATGGCGGCGTCGAACAAGGAGAGATCCGGGATCTCCAGGGGCGCCACCGAGGACTTGCGCACCGGCAGAAAGCCGCCCAGGGCCTTGCGCCGTTCATGCATGTAGCGCATTTCCGGGGCATCCTCCGGTGGCTTGATGTACTCCATCCGCCCCACCTGTTCATCGGTGAGCGGGATGCTGAAGCGACTGCGGAAAGTCTTGAGTTCATCCATGCCCAGCTTCTTCTGCTGATGGGCGCGCATCTGCCCCTCGCCGGCGGACCCCATGCCGTAACCTTTCACGGTCTGGGCCAGGATCACGGTGGGCTGACCGACATGGTTGACCGCCGCGTGGTAGGCGGCGAAGACCTTGAAGGGATCATGTCCACCCCGGTTCAGACGCCAGACGTCGTCATCGGACATGTTGGCCACCATGGCCTTGAGTTCGGGATATTTGCCGAAGAAATGCTCCCGCACATAGGCACCGTCCTTGGCCTTGTAGTTCTGATAATCCCCGTCCACGGCCTCCATCATGCGCTGCTTGAGCAGGCCCTTGGTGTCCTTGGCCAGCAACGGATCCCAGTAGCTGCCCCAGAGGACCTTGATGACATTCCATCCGGCGCCCCGGAACACGGCCTCCAGTTCCTGCACGATCTTGCCGTTGCCCCGCACCGGTCCGTCCAGGCGCTGCAGGTTGCAGTTGACCACGAAGATCAGGTTGTCCAGCCGTTCCCGGGCCGCCAGGGAGATGGCACCCAGGCTCTCCGGTTCATCCGTTTCCCCATCCCCCAGGAAGCACCAGACCTTGCGATCCCGACTGCTGGCCAGTTCGCGGTCGTTCATGTACTTCATGAAGCGGGCCTGCATGATGGCGGCGATGGGGCCAAGCCCCATGCTGACGGTGGGAAACTGCCAGTAATCGGACATCAGCCAGGGGTGGGGATAGGACGACAGTCCACCGCCACCCACTTCCTGACGGAAGCGGTCCAGCTGGGCTTCGGTGAGGCGCCCTTCCAGGTAGGAACGGGCATAGATGCCGGGGGCGGAATGGCCCTGGACGAACAGCAGATCACCGCCATGCTCATGGGAAGGGGCGCGCCAGAAGTGATTGAAGCCCACGTCGTAGAGGGTGGCGGCGGAAGCGAAACTGGCGATATGCCCACCCAGCTCGGTGCTGATACGATTGGCCTTGACCACCATCATCAGGGCATTCCAGCGGATGTAGGAACGGATCCGGTGCTCCAGCTCCGCATCACCGGGAAATTCCGGTTCCAGATGGGGCGGAATGGTGTTCACGTAGGCGGTATTGGCGGAATACGGCAGGAAGGCGCCGGAGCGCCTGGCCTGGTCCACCAGCCGTTCCAGCAGGTAATGGGCCCGTTCCGGGCCATCGGCCTGGATCACCGCTTCCAGGGCATCGAGCCATTCATGGGTTTCCTGGGTATCCAGATCCTGGAGTTGCTGCTGCGCGGTCATCACTTTTTCTCCATCCAGTCCCCCTGCGTGACGGGCGCGCGCGGGCGCACCCCTCAGGGGTGTGGTTCAGACAAAACGGGGTGCTTGCTGATATCATCCGGAACGGACTTTTATTATTTTTATGTCCATATCAAATCTCGACCTGAAACGCGGCAATTCGGTTCACATCGAGCGGTAAATTCATCGTCGGACCGTGCCGTTCGTTCAATCATGTTCTAGCTTTTATGCCGGCAGGTCAAGGAATCGGAACACCGCTTTTCATGCTTCACTGCAACACATTTCTGCAATAAAAACAGGAAACAGCGACACAATGACGACAATCCAGGAACTGCGTATCAGACGCCCCGATGACTGGCATTTGCATGTACGGGACGGGAGCGCCCTTGATAGTGCAGTGCCGCATACCGCCAGATGTTTCGGCCGTGCCATCATCATGCCCAATCTCAAGCCGCCGATCGTGAATGTGGAGCAGGCCATCGCCTATCGCCGGCGTATTCTCGATGCCGTTCCGGCAGGGATGTCATTCGAACCATTGATGACAATTTACCTCACCGACAAGACCTCGCCGGAAGAGATCAAAAAGGCGGTGGACAGCGGGATCATCTTCGGCGTGAAGCTGTATCCGGCCGGTGCCACCACCCATTCCGATGCCGGCGTGACCGATATCCGCCACACCTACCCCACCCTTCAGGCGATGCAGGATCTGGGACTGCCGCTGATGATCCATGGCGAGGCCACGGACCCGGGCGTGGACGTGTTCGACCGGGAAGCGGTATTCATCGATCAGGTGCTGGCACCGCTGGTGGAGCACTTCCAGGGCCTGAAGGTGGTCCTTGAGCACATCACCACGGCCCAGGCGGTAGCGTTCGTGCGCCAGGCGCCGGACCGGGTGGCCGCCACGGTCACGCCCCAGCACATCCTCATGAACCGCAATGCCCTGTTCCAGGGTGGTCTGCGGCCCCACCATTACTGTCTGCCGGTACTCAAGCGCGAGACCCATCGGGCGGCCATCATGGCGGTTCTGGCGGAGGGACATCCCCGCTTCTTCCTGGGTACCGACAGTGCACCCCATCCCAAGGGCGCCAAGGAATCCGCCTGCGGCTGTGCCGGCATCTTCAGCGCCCCGGCCGCCATCGAACTCTATGCCGAGGCCTTCGAGCAGGCCGGCGCCCTGGACAAGCTGGAAGGGTTTGCCAGCCTGTTCGGCCCCGCCTTCCATGGCCTGCCGGTGAACGATGACTTCATCACCCTGCGGCGGGAAACCTGGACGGTGCCGGAGGCCTACCCCTTCGCGGACGCCACGGTGGTGCCCATGCGGGCCGGCGGCACGCTGGACTGGAAGCTGGTAGTCTAGCGCCATGACAGATGAACTGAACTTCCGCCCCATGGGCAACCGTTTCCGTGGTTTTCTGCCCGTGGTGGTGGATGTTGAAACCGGCGGCTTCAACCCCAAAACCGATGCCCTGCTGCAGATCGCGGCCGTGTTCCTGCGTATGGACAAGGACGGTTTCATCCAGCGGGACCGGACCCTGTCCTGCCATGTCCAGCCCTTCGAGGGGGCCAACATGGACCCCAAGTCCCTGGAGGTGAACGGGATCAATCCCTGGCACCCCCTGCGCATCGCCCTGCCCGAGGACGAGGCCCTGCAGCGGGTATTTCGTGAGGTCCGCCAGGATATCAAGCGCAACCACTGTACCCGGGCCATCCTGGTAGGGCACAACGCCGGCTTCGACCTGGCCTTCGTCAACGCCACCGCGGAGCGTGCCCAGGTGAAGCGAAATCCCTTTCACCCCTTCAGCAACCTGGACACCGTCACCCTGTCGGCACTGGCCTACGGGCAGACCGTGCTGGCCAAGGCAGTGAAGGAGGCCGGCCTGCCCTGGAACAACGCAGAGGCTCATTCCGCCACCTACGATGCGGAAAAAACGGCCGACATCTTCTGCGATGTGATGAACCGGTGGAACCGGCAGATACTGCCGCTGACTCCCATGAACGTGGACAAGGCACTATGAGTTTCTTATAAGGGCTAGGTCATGCATCCACACCGAGAGGCTCCCATGTCGCCGCCGCCGCTCTCCCTTCTGGTCGTAGACGATATGCAGTACAGCCGCACCGTGCTCAAGAACACGCTTGAGCGCATTGGCTATGACGATGTCAGGCTGGCGGGATCCGCCGCGGAGGCCCTGGATGCCCTGACCCAGAGACGGGCGGACGTAGTCATCGCGGACTGGGTCATGCCGGAGATGAACGGTCTGGAACTGTCAACGGCCATTCGCAGGCAGGACGAGGAGGCCGGGCGCTATACCGCCATCATCCTGTTCGCACCCAAGGAGGAGGACAAGGCGATGACCCAGGCCCTCCACGAGGGTGCCGACGACTTCCTCACCAAACCGATACAGGATGTCCAACTGGCGGCACGCATCTATGCCGCCGGGCGGATTGCCATGCTGCAGAATCGTCTGATGGAAACTTCCGCGGCGCTGGAGACGGCCAACCGGCTGCTGGAACACCAGTCCACCACGGATCTCATCACCGGCCTGGCCAATCAGCGGGCTCTGAATCAGCGCCTGGAGGCGCTGGTACTGGAAACCCAGGCCCGGGGCGGCGGGTTCTGCCTGGCCCTGGTCAGCCTGGACCAGCAGGACGAGGCACAGGTATCGCCTTTTGAGGATCTGAGTTCAGAGGTACTGCTGGGTTTTGCCAAGCGTCTGCGCCTGGCGGTCCGCCCCACGGACCTGGTGGCCAGGATCGCCGAGGAGGAATTTGCCCTGCTGATGCATGTGCATTCTCCCCAGGACTTCAATCGGGATCTGTTCAAGCGGGTGCTGACCAGCATCACCCGGGACGGAATCCAGACCTCCGAAGGGGCGGTACCGATCCTGGTGTCCATCGGTGCCCACTTTCATCAGTCGGATCAGCCGCTGATGACCATCCGGGAACTGATGAAGCAGACCCGGAGCAACCTGGATCAGGCCCGGGGCCAGAGCGGCACCCGGGTGGTGGTGACCTGACCGGCGCTGCCGGTCATTCTTCCCCGGCGGCTTCCTTGACCATCTGCTGCAGTTCCCCGGACTCGAACATCTCCAGAGTGATGTCGCAGCCGCCGATCAGCTCCCCCTTGATGTAGATCTGCGGAAACGTGGGCCAGTCGGCAAAGCCGGGCAGCGCCTGCATGATCTCCTGATCCGCCAGGATATTCACATAGGCAAAAGGTGCCCCGCAGGCCTTGAGCGCGGTGGCGGCCCGATTGGAGAAACCGCACATGGGGAACTGGGGCGTCCCCTTCATGTAAATGATGACGGGGTTTTCCTCCACCTGCTGCCTGATACGATCCAGAGCGTCCACTTCGTTTGACCTCGTGTTGTGAAGAGCCCCTATCGGGGCGAATGCTGTCTATATCCCCTGGCGCTGCAACCAGAACTCCAGCAGGGCCAGATGCCAGAGCTTGCTGCCCTGGATTCGGGTCAGATGCTGCTCCGGGGCCTTGAGCAGGGTATCCACATAGTCCCGCTGGTAAAGCCCCCGTTCCCGACACACCCGGGAATCCAGGATGTCGCGCATGAAGTCCAGAAACTCCCCACGCACATACTTGAGGGCCGGTAACGGGAAATACCCCTTGGGACGGTCGATGACCGCATCCGGCAACAATCCCCGGGCAATTTGCTTGAGCACGCCCTTGCCGCCCTGGGCCAGCTTCAGCGCCGGCGGCATGCGGGCCGCCAGCTCCACCAGTTCATGGTCCAGGAACGGCACCCGGGCCTCCAGCCCCCAGGCCATGGTCATGTTGTCCACCCGCTTGACCGGATCATCCACCACCAGGGTGGTGACGTCCAGACGCAGCACCGCATCCAGGAAGGTGTCCGCGCCCGGCTCGTTCAGGGCCGCCTCGATCAGCAGGGCCGTATGATCCTCTCCCACCAGGGCCGGATTCACCATGCGGGCAAACTCGGGCTGATCCCGGTCGAAATAGTGCCGACGGAAGCGTTCCACCAGGGTCCCTTCCGTTTCCGCCGCCATGCGCGGATACCAGAAATATCCGGCAAAGACCTCATCGGCCCCCTGCCCCGACTGCACCACCTTCACATGCCGGGAGACCTGCTCCGACAGCAGGTAGAAGGCCACCGCATCCTGCCCCACCATGGGCTCGGCCATCTGGTCCACCGCCTCGGGCAGACGGGACAGAACCTGGTCATTGGGCACATGGAAGCGGTGATGATCGGTGGCATAGCGCTCGGCCACCGGGTCGGAAAACTCGAATTCGCTGCCCTTCTCCTCGGGCTGATCCTCGAACCCCACGGTGAAGGTCTTCAGTCCCGTCGCCCCCGACTCCGCCAATAGGGCCACCAGCAGACTGGAATCCAGGCCGCCGGAGAGCAGCACCCCCACCGGCACGTCGGAAATCTCCAGACGCCGCTTGACCGAGCGCCGCAGGGCATCATGCACGGCCTCGGTCCATGCCTCCGGGGTCTGATCCCGGTCGGGGCGGGTGGCCTCCAGCTGCCAGTAGCGTTGCAGCCGGGTACGGCCGTCCTGCTCCACGGTGAGGGTATGACCGGGCTGCAGCTTTCTCACGCCCTTGAACAGGGTGCGGGGGGCGGGCACCACCGCATGCAGGGTGAAGTGATGATGCAGGGCCACCGGATCGATGTCCGTATCCACCTCTCCCGCGGCCAGCAGGGCCTGGATGTTGGAGGCAAAGCGCAGACGCCGGTCGGTGTGACTGTAGTAAAGGGGCTTGATGCCCATGCGGTCCCGGGCCATGAACAGACGCCGCCGACGCAGATCCCAGACCGCAAAGGCAAACATGCCGTGAAAGCGCTTGACGCAGTCCTCGCCCCAGGCGTGGTAGGCCTTGAGAATGACCTCGGTGTCGCCGCTGGAAAAGAACCGGTATCGATCTTCCAGTTCCCGACGCAGTTCGCGGAAGTTGTAGATCGTGCCGTTGAAGACCATCGCCAGCCCCAGCTCGGGGTCCAGCATGGGCTGGTTGGCCCGGTCGGACAGATCCAGGATGGACAGGCGGCGATGCCCCATGGCCAGGGGACCGTCGGAATAACTGCCTTCGTGATCCGGACCACGGCGACGCAACCGATCCAGCATGCGCCGGATGGACTCAAGATCGGGGAGGGATTCGTTGAAATTCAGTTCGCCGCAGATGCCGCACATGGAGGTCGTCAGGGATCCTTGGAAATGGGGGTGTCGTACATCGATGTTCACACAATACAGGAGATGGGGGCGAATTGGACACGTTCAATCCCCATGTCGCGCCGCATCAGGACAGCCGGCGCGTTCCTTCCGGCGGCAAGACATGACGCGCGGACCGCATCGGGATAAGATGCGCGGCTCAACGCAGACACTTGCCGGAGTTCTCCATGTCCGTCATCCGCCAGGAAGACCTGATCCAGAGCATCGCCGATGCCTTCCAGTTCATCAGCTACTACCATCCCCAGGACTACATCCAGGCCCTGACCGCCGCCTACGAGCGCGAGGCATCCCCCGCGGCCCGGGATGCCATGGCCCAGATCCTGATCAACTCCCGCATGTGCACCGAAGGCCATCGCCCGATCTGTCAGGACACCGGCATCGCCCTGGTCTTCCTCAAGGTAGGCATGGACGTACGCTGGGAGGCGGACATGAGCCTGCAGGCCATGGTGGACGAAGGCGTCAGACGGGCCTACCAGCACCCGGACAACACCCTGCGGGCCTCGGTGCTGCTGGACCCGGCCGGTGAACGCAGAAACTCCCGCGACAACACCCCGGCGGTGGTGCACATGGAGATCGTGCCGGGAGATCACGTGGAAGTGATCTGCGCCGCCAAGGGGGGCGGTTCCGAAAACAAATCCAAGCTGGCCATGCTCAACCCCTCCGACTCCATCGTCGACTGGGTGCTCAAGACCGTGCCCACCATGGGCGCCGGCTGGTGCCCCCCGGGCATCCTGGGCCTGGGCATCGGCGGCACACCGGAAAAGGCCATGCTGCTGGCCAAGGAATCCCTCATGGCCCCGGTGGACATCCATGAACTGATCGCCCGCGGCCCGCAAAACCGGGTGGAAGCACTGCGCCTGGAACTGTACGAGAAGGTCAACGCCCTGGGCATCGGCGCCCAGGGGCTGGGCGGCCTGACCACGGTGCTGGACGTGAAGATCCTGGATTACCCCACCCATGCGGCCTCCCTGCCCGTGGCCATGATCCCCAACTGCGCCGCCACCCGCCATGTGCATTTCCACCTGGACGGCAGCGGCCCCGCCGTCCTGACGCCGCCCTCCCTGGAAGACTGGCCGCAACTGGAGTACGACGCCTCCAAGGGCAAGCGGGTGAATCTGGACACCATCACCCGGGAAGACGTGGCCGGCTGGCAGCCGGGCGACGTGCTGCTGCTCAACGGCCGCCTGCTCACCGGCCGGGATGCGGCCCACAAGCGGCTCACCCAGATGCTGGACGAGGGCAAGCCCCTGCCGGTGGATTTTGCCAACCGCTTCATCTACTACGTGGGCCCGGTGGACCCGGTCCGGGATGAGGTCATGGGACCGGCCGGCCCCACCACCGCCACCCGCATGGACAAGTTCACCCGCCAGATGCTGGAACAGACCGGCCTGCTGGGCATGGTGGGCAAGGCGGAACGGGGTCCGGCGGCCATTGAGGCCATCAAGGACAACCAGGCGGTCTATCTCATGGCCGTGGGGGGTGCCGCCTACCTGGTTTCCAAGGCCATCCAGGCCTCCCGCGTGGTGGCCTTCGAGGACCTGGGTATGGAGGCCATCTACGAGTTCGAGGTCAAGGACATGCCCGTGACCGTGGCGGTGGACAGCCGGGGCACCTCGGTGCACGATACCGGACCCAAGGAATGGCGCGGCCGCATCGGCAAGATCCCCGTCGTGGCAGGCTGACAGTCACCCGGCAACGCTCGAAACGCCCCTCTCCCTGCCTTTGGGAGAGGGGTTGGGGGGACCTGGCTAAGGCGCATCCGGCGGCGGACCTTCCGCCAGCCCGTAGAACCTCGCCACCCGCACCGCGAAATCGTAGATGGGTTGCGGCGATGCCGCGTCGGGCATGCCGTTGATGACCTTGCGCCCATCCCGCAGGTTCAGGCAGACCACATAGCGATGGCCCCGATGGAAGGGGTAACGCTCGATGCTGATGCGTTCCACACTGGCCAACTCATGCTCCAGATACTGGCTGCGCCCGAAGGGCCGCCAGTGCTGGATATTGACCCTGGCCGGCGAGTGCTGGAAACGATAGACGGACACCGGTGACAACCGCCACAGGGAGGTGATCAACATGCCCACCAGCACCAGCAGCACGGCCAGACTGGCCAGGGGCGGCACATGCCCGCCGACAAACTCCCGGACGAAGAAGCTGCCGTAGACCACCAACGCGACAATGGGCAGTCCCAGGATCAGGACTGCCATGGGGTCCCAATGGCGGATAATCATCGGGATGCGATCTCGTGCATGGCCTTGTCGATGTCCGGATACAGGAACTCGTATCCCGCCTCCAGCAACTTGTCGCCGGCGATGGTCTGGGAATCCAGCACCACCGTGGACATCTCGCCCAGGGCCGTGCGCAGCATGAAGGCCGGTGCCGCCACCACCGCGGGGCGACCCAGGGCATGGCCCAGGGACTTGGAGAACTCCCGGTTGCTCACCGGCTCCGGCGCCACCGTATTGTAGACACCGAACATGGCGTCATCGGTCAGGGTACGGGTGATGACACCGACCACATCCTCCAGATGAACCCAACTCATGATCTGACTGCCATCGGAAACGGGGCCGCCCAGTCCCATCTTGAAGACCGGCAGCAGTTTCGCGATCACGCCGCCGTCCCGCCCCAGCACCACACCAAAGCGCAGGATCACCACACGACTGCGGGGGTTGAGATGGCCGGCCTCCTCTTCCCACTGACGGCAGATATCCGGCAGGAATCCGTCACCGGGCTCGCTATCCTCGGTCAGGCGATCCGGCAGGTTGACCGGGTAATAGCCGATGGCAGAGGCGGAGACCAGCACCTTGCACTGGGGGGCATGTTCGTTGAGACCTTCCACCAGGTGGCGGGTGGGATCGATGCGCGAATTGAAGATGCGCTTCTTCTGCTCGGGACTCCAGCGGCGGCTGGCCAGGCTCTCCCCCACCAGGTTCACCGCCCCGTCCACCCCCTCGAAGGCGTCCTCGGGTATGGGAGAACGGGTATCCCACTGGACGAACCGACAGCCGGCGGTGCCGAGCCTGCGCCGGGCGCTGGACACATTGCGGGTCAGCACCACACATTCATAGTCCTGGGAAACCAGGCGTCTGATCAGATGGGACCCCACAAAGCCAGTGCCCCCGGTGATGAGGATTTTCATGCCTTCTCCATTCGATCAGTCAGTGGTCCGACAGGACGCTTCCCCGTCAGTCCTGTTTTTGGTTGTCGGATGTCTTCTTTTCCTCGGCCCGGCGGCGGTCCCGCTCCTCCCGATCCCGACGCAGGGAGCCAAATTGCCAGATGGCAAACGCCACCACCGCGCCGATGATCAGCAGGCCTTCAAACATCTTGAACGTCGAGGCTTCCACGGTATGTCCTCCGGTCTTGGGGGGCCACGGGTACGGGCCACGCCCCATGGTCTGAAAACTACGCCGGGAACCGCACCCGGTCAACCGGTGGGCGTGGCTCAGTCCTTACCCTTGAGCAGATCCCCCAGGGCGGCGAAGGGGTTATGGGTGGCTTCCTTGCCCGTGCCGCCGGCACCCGCCCCACCCCCGTGACCGGACATGGCCTCGGTCAGGCGCTGATGCTCGTTGTCGTGGCAGTACACGCACAGCAGTTCCCAGTTGGAACCATCCTGGGGATTGTTGTCGTGATTGTGATCCCGATGATGCACCGTCAGTTCACGGACATTGCCGTGATCGAAGGTACGCCCGCAACGTCCGCAGACCCAGGGATACATCTTCAGGGCCTTGGCCCGGTAACCCTGCTCCCGCGCCGCCTGTTCCTTGTGGCTGTTGGCCACGATCTGATCCAGACGTTGTCTGGAGGATGAATTTGATGCCATCTCACACCTCGAAAAAACCTGAAAATCCCTGCCGTCAGCGATCCCGATCCGGGCTTGCCGCCGGCTCGGGACGCCCCATGCCCAGCATACGCCAGATCCAGCCGTCCGGGCGATTGTCACCGGTCACAAGATAGCGCAGGGCCTGCTGATCCCGCAGCAGATGATGTAGATAATCCGTGGCGCGGGGGCGGCCGCAGAGCAGGAGCCGGTCGCCCTGTTCGATGAGGGTGTCCTCCGAGGGCGTCAGCCTCTCTTCTCCCTCCCGGCAAAGCATCAGGGGCACGCAGTTGAGGATCGCGTAGCGGGCCTGACCGGCCTCCAGCAGCAGCCCCAGGGTGACCGGATGGCCTTCCCGGATCAGGGCATGCAGTGCAGGCGCCCCCCTGGCCGTCACGTGTACCCGCCAGACTTCGGGCACCCGCTCGTCCGTCACCCCGCTGATCCGGCTGAGGAGTTCATTGGCCCAGGCCTCGCCCCGGCCCAGGCTCAGTTCCAGAAAGCGGGCCAGCAGGGGATTGCCCAGGTGGGCCAGGATGGACTCCACGATCATCTCGCTGGAGCGCATGACCAGAGCCGGCCGTGCCGCGTCGAACAGGTCCTGATTGTCGCAATGATTCTGGCGGGCGACCATGAACAGGTCCGCCTTCAGATCCCGGGCCGTCATGATCACGGAAAGATTGTTGGTGTCCTGCTCCGTCCCCGCCACCAGCCCCACGGCCTGATCGATCCCCGCCAGGCGCAGGGTGTCCGCCTCGGTGCCGCGCCCCTCCACGCAGGGGCCATCGCATCCGGCCCGGGACGGGTCGATCTCGATCACCACCGTACTCAATCCCTGCGCCACCATGGCCCGCCGCACCGCCTTGCCGAAGCGCCCGAACCCCACCAGGATCCAGGTACCCTTCGGCGGATGCACCGGCTCCTGCAGGGGAGACCCGGGCACGCTGGTCAGCCATTCCCGCAACAGATACAGCCCCGGTGAGCGCAGGGCCAGTCCAAGACGCTCCCCAAAGGCATCGAAGGGGTTGATGATGTGATCGGTGCCAAAGGAGGCCATGTTGTCCTCGGTGGACCGGGTATGGGCACGGCAGATCACCGGCAACTCCGGGTTGAGCAGCTTGCTGGTGATGGCGATCTTGAGATTGGCTTCCTCGTCGTCGGTCAGGGCCACCACACCCCGGCACAGGGGATGCAGGAGCCCCGCGGCCTTGAGATGCCGCGAGACGCTGGCATCCCCCAACAGCCCCGGCACATGCAGGGTCAGGTCCGCCAGTTCCAGGTCATTGATGCGATCCGGGTCGTAGTCGATCACCACCGCATGACGCCCCCGCTGCACCATGGCCCGCACCAGCATGGAGCCGGTGTCTCCATGACCGCAGACGATGTAGAACGGGTCCTTCATGCGCCGCACGGCCCGGT
The DNA here is from genome assembly GCF_000225005.1 of Ectothiorhodospira sp. PHS-1. Taxonomy (NCBI): domain Bacteria; kingdom Pseudomonadati; phylum Pseudomonadota; class Gammaproteobacteria; order Chromatiales; family Ectothiorhodospiraceae; genus Ectothiorhodospira; species Ectothiorhodospira sp. PHS-1. The sequence goes on from NZ_AGBG01000028.1 coordinate 23,507, forward strand.
CGAGGGCCTGGGAACCGAGAGCCTGCTTGAAGGCTGGATCCTGGATCAGGGTGAGGATCTTGCCGATGGCATAGAGCCAGGCGACGATGGTGAGATAGATGCTGAAGGTGACCCACATCCGCTGGGCATCGGTGAAGGCGTAGGGCACCTCGCCAAAACCGGTGGTGGTGGCGGTATAGCTGAGAAAGTAGAAGGCGTGAAAGATGCTCATGCGCCAGGGTTCGCCCTGGTCGTCCACCCCCGGGATCAGCAACAGACCGACACCGGACACCGTATACGCCCCGATCAGCACCAGCAACGGGGTGCGCATGCGCCGCAGGAACAGGAAGATGACCTTGTTCATGGGGCCGCCCTGGCGCCGGACTAGCGGCGCAGATTCACGGTGTCGATGATGACCAGGACCACCGACACGACGTTGGCCAGCAGGGCGCCCGCCGCCAGGGAGACGATGCTGGCCATCATGACGGCATCCAGACCCGTGGCGCTGACATGGGCCGCATAGGCCCACACCACCCCGGCGGCCAGCAACTGCAGCACCGCCACCAGCGAACTGGCCAGCAGCAGCGCCCCGGTCTGGGTACGGTCACCGAACTTGAGCACGGTGGCGATGAGGTTCACCACAATCACCGCCAGCAGCTCATAGCTGTGGTGATGATCCGGGTTGTCGAACTCCCCCAGGACGAAGCCGAAGTTCAGGGTCAGGGCCAGAAGGATGAAGAAGCTGAAGACGACCTTTTCCAGGGACATGGTTCACCGGTGTGGTGGGATTGGGTGCCGGTCTGGCGAGCTACCGGAGCCAGACAGCAACTGTGGAATACAACTTACCGCAAATTCGGCGTGGATACACCCGCCCCCTGCCCTTCAGATCCGCAGCAGATCCAGCGTCTGGCCCTGCAACAGGGCAAGCGCCTCATCCACCCGATATCGCGCCCGGATCTCCTCATCGATCATCGACTGCGGCAGACATTGGGCAAATTTGAGTTCCTGGATGAAGCGGGCATCCAGGGGGACGAGCACACCTTCGGCGCCGGCCTGGGCCAGCTGTCGCGCCAGCCGATCCTTGAAGGCATCCCTGTCGAAGAGCTTGGAAAAACTGATGGCCAGATTGTCGGCGGTCACCCGGTCCGCCAGTGGGCGCAAGGCCTGGGCCAGGGCGGCATTGCAGACAGCACCGGCAAAGGTCCACCAGGTGGCGTGCCCCTCACCGTCCATGATCAGGCCGGTGGATTCCGCGTCGACCCAGTCGTACTCCTCTTGCAGGGATGCCAGTCGCTCCCGGGCACGGCGGCTCAGATCCGGTGGAAAATCCCCATCGGCCAGCACCTGCTTGATGGCCTGACACAGCGACAGATTCATGGGCTGCCCCACACTCAGCCACTGGGCTCGACCCCGCAGCTCACAGGGTTCCACATAGGCACACCGTCGCGGCCAGTCCACATGGCGGGTCATCCAGTTGCGCCCGGCCAGGGTGAGCAGGACCGGGCCTTCGTCGCTCAGGCCAAAGGTGAGCTCATGCACCTCCCCCAGTTCCCGTTTGCCATGCAGGACCCTTACCGTGGGCGGAGTGATGAACACCGAGACCAGATCCATGAAGTGCCGATGACCAAAGGTTTGCTCACCCCGTCGACCGATGCCCAGCATGCCCTGATCCGAATGCAGGATGCCCGTTTCGATCATGCCGTCCAGCAGGCGCTGGCGCAGCCGGGGATTGATCGCCGCAAAACCGGGCATGCCGCCGATCCAGACCGGGATGTCGTCGGCGATCACCCCCTGCTCCTGCAGCACCAGCGCCATGATCTGCTGGGCATGGATATGCAGCGGCATGGCAGGCGGCTGGACCGGCTCCACATAGCCCTGCCGCCAAAGATGCAGCAGACCCAGTGCACGCAGAAAGGCATCCTCCGTCGTGGCCAGAAACAGGCAGTTGCGGATGCTGCCCCGGCGACGCCCGGTACGACCGATACGCTGCAGGAACGAGGACACCGTCCAGGGCGCATCCACCTGAATCACCCGATCCAGATCCCCCACATCGATTCCCAGCTCCAGGGTGCTGGTGGCCACGATCACGCAGTCCCGCCCCTGGGCAAAGGCCGCCTCCGAAGCCCGGCGCTCTTCCAGACTCAGGCTGCTGTGGGACACGAAAGTGTTCACACCCAGCCCACGCAGTTCCATGGCGATCTGTTCCACCCTGGCCCGACTGTCCACGAACACCAGCCGTTTCTCACCACGGTACAGACGCGAGATCACCAGGGCCGCGTTCTCCAGCGATCCCACCCAGTCCAGTTCCACCTGGGTCTCCACCGTGACCGGCGCCGGTGGATCGATCACATGGCAGGACTGCTGCTGCCCACCGGCCAGCCATTGCGCCAGCGCCTCGGGATTACCCACCGTGGCCGACAGTCCCAGGCGCTGGATTTCACGCCCGGCAATGCGGGATACCCGCTCAAGCACCGCCAGCAGGTGCCACCCCCGGTCATCTCCGGCAAAGGCATGCACCTCGTCAATGATGACCACCCTCACCTGCCCCAGCAGCCGCCGATGATCCACCCGGGCGGAGACCAGGATGGCCTCCAGGGATTCCGGGGTGGTGAGCAGGATATCCGGCGGATCACTGACGATGCGGGCGCGCCGGGCGGCCCCCACATCCCCATGCCACAAGGCCACCCGGCGACCCAGCAGACCCGCATAATGCTCAAGACGGGGCAGCAGATTGTTGAGCAAGGCCTTGATGGGGCACACATACAAAACGCTCACCCCCTCCCAGCGTTCGGTGAGCATGCGCGAAAAAACGGGGAAACAGGCTGCTTCGGTCTTGCCGCCCGCCGTGGGCGCCAGCAGGATCGCATGGGACCCATCCAGGACCGGATCGATGGTGGCCTCCTGGACCGGGCGCAGGCGCGGCCAGCCCAGGCTGTTGGCGATGTGATGCTGCAGTGCCGGGTGCAGCCGGTCAAAGGCGGTCATGGACCCAACTCGATGTCATCCACGCGGGTGGCTGCACGGGCGGCCCGTTCGACCGGGGTCATCTCCTGGTCGGACAGGGTCAGGGCATAGTCCCGACGCGGATCGAAATCCTCAAACTGATCGACGCGGTCAAGCACCTCGCCCACCAGCTTCTTGAGAAAGAGCCGCGGCGCAATGCCCACGCGCCCGCCCAGATCACCGGTCACCGCCTGGGCCAGCAGGGCCAGATAGGCATCGTCCACCCGGGCCATGATTCGCTCCGGGCACCGGCTACCCCGGGCATAGAGATCCCGCACTTTGATCCCCACGGCTTCCAGTTGCGCCGTATCGAACCCCTTGAGACGGATCTGCACCGCCCGGGGGTTATCAAATCGGGCATCGGTGGAGAAATCCACGGCCAGACGCTGGGCCAGGGGCGGCAGACGCTGGACCCCCATCGGCCCCTCGAAGAAGGCGGGCGTTCCGGTCATCAGCAGATACAGCCCCGGGAAACGGCCCGCATCCACCTCATCCATCAGTTGCCGCAGGGCGTTGAGACTCTTGTCCCGGGCATCGCCCCGCATCCGTTGCAGGGTTTCCACCTCATCCAGCACCAGCAGCATCCCGGGATGACCGGAATCCTTCAGGATGGTGAGAATGCCCTGCAGAAAGCTCAGGGCACCGAAATGGTCGATGTCGCCCTTGATGCGGGCGTAACGCTTGATGGCGGCGGAAATATTGGGTTGACCGGCCATCCAGGCCAGCAGCCCGTCGGCAATCTCCTCCCGCCCTTCCAGCAGGGCCTGGCGATAGGCTCGCAGGGTCAGCGAAAACGCCGGCGCCGACCGCACCACTTCGCCCAGACGCTTCTCCATCAAGGCATCGGTGGCCGCCACCAGGGCCGCCCCATCTTCAGGATCGACGTCCGACTGAGCCAGGACATCCTCCTCCAGGGTATAGAACCAGGATTCCACCACGTTGCGAAAGGCGCCGTTGGGACAATCCGCCGTGGTCAACCGCTCCATGAGGCGTCGATACACCGTTTCCAGGCGATGCAATGGCGTTTCGGTCTCGGACACCTGCACTTCGGCACAGGCGAATCCCAGTCCATGGGCACGTTCCCGCAGCCAGCGGGTGATGAAGGTCTTGCCGCTGCCGTACTCCCCCCGCACCGCCTTGAACGCCGCGCTGCCGCCGGCCACCTTGTCCAGTTCCTCGTCAAAGGTCGCCTGGAACGGTGCCAGCCCCACCGCCAGCGCATCCAGCCCGTACTGCGGGACCGTGCCCCGGCGCAGGGCGTCGATAATATCCCGGCGTCTTTGCGCACTGACCGTCATAGCTCGAACTGCCCCTTCAGATCCGCCAGGTTCAGGCGCACGGTTTGCGCCTCGCGCTGCACGGTCAGCACCGGATAACCATCCACGTTCAGCAGTTTCTGCGCCGATGACAAAAACCCGCGCAGGCGAATGGAGGGTATCTCCAGGCGCTGGGCCACGGTGGCCTCCATGGCCACGCCGCCGCTTTCATGGAACAGGGTCAGCAATGCACGAAGCTGTGCCTCGGTGACGCCAGCCCGGCCCGCACGGGAGCGGCTCTGGGCATAGACCGGCGAGCGGAACAGGGCTTCGAGCCAGTCGGGACCGTCCGGTGGAGCCGGCACGGGTGCGCTGGCGTCGGCGTCGGCGACCGCGAACAGATCACCCTGCCCGGCCGCCTTCGCCGGCGGCTGGGCGCGACCACGCCGACGGGCAGGCTCGACGTCCGGCACCGGCGTTGCCGCGGATGCCGTCGCCGGCCCGGCCAGCCACCACCCGGGCACCGAACCGGGCAACTCCGTCCAGCCTGCCAGGCCCTGAGCGTCGCTCGCACTGATGTAGACACCCAGCGGGATCACCACCTCCTGCAGACTGCCCCCCCCGTGATAACCCCGGCTCCGGGCGCGGGTGTACCGGGGCTTCTCGCTCCAGGGCACCACCACACGCTGCCCCGACATGAGCACCCGTGGGCCTTCCAGCATCGTTTCGGATTCGGCCGGCACGTCCACCTCCGGGCGATAGCGTTCACCGCCGGGGGTGTCCGCCTGCAGGAAACTGGAATCATGATCCAGCACATGGCCGTGGTCACTGGTGATGATGACGGCGCGCTCCCCCTCCCGGGCCGCCCCCAGCACCTGACGCAACAGGGAAATGGACTGCAGGTTCCAGGCCACGCTCACCTGGGCACTGCTGGAGAGCTGATCGTCGATGGCATTGATCACCACCGCCGTGACCCGGTGTTCGGTGCCGGCCAGCAGGGCCCGCGCCTCGGATGCCAGGGCCCCGCTGCCCGGCTGCCGTAGCGCCTGCTTGTGCAACAATCGGGGGGGATAGCGGGTGGAGGACACCTTTTTCAATGCCGGATGATTTTCGAAGGCCTGCCTTTCATCGGCCGCCTCTCCGCTGCGCAACGCACCGGACAACAGCGCACAGCGACTGACCCGGGTGATGGAAGGCAGGGCCGCGATCAAGGCCCGTGCGGGCTGATCGGGGGTGTCACTCACCTCGATCCAGCCATGGGCCTGCAGGTCTTCCTGAATTTCCCGATACACCGCGGCACTCATGCCATCCAGCACCAGCAGCAATACCGGCCTGGACTGGGCCAGGGGGGCCACCAGTGTCTCCAGCGCCGCCTCCACCGGCCAGATTCCCGCCGGCAGGGCATCCCCCCGGGCAATGGCGGGCAGATGGGCGGCAAACTCCCGGTTGCGGCGTTCACGGCGGCTCGTCACCGCCTGGAGCAGATCCCCATAGGCCTGATTCAGCGCCTCGTCATCCTCTCCGGTCCACATCTGGCTGCGCGCCCAGTCCACAAAACTGCCCTCGGCCATGTAGTGGCGCACGGCCTGGGCCGGGGTGTCGGCGGCCTCCTGATCGCCCTGGGCCAGCCAGCGCAACAGACGCAGGGCCATCCGCGCCCGTTCCAGCTGTACCTGCCGATGGGACCACCGGGCCAGCCCATGGCGCGCCAGTGCCTCCCAGGCGGCCTGGGTGTCCTGGCAGTTGCCCCGTCGGAGATCCGTCCGCAGGGCCTGGGCAAAGACCTGTAAACGCTGGCGCCAGCCCCCCGGCAAAAGATCCGAGGTGATCAGGATCGGTGCCAGATCCAGACTGGCCAGAATCTGTTCCGCCTTGTCCAGAGTGCCGCCGACGGCCCGAATTCCCCCTTCGTCCAGCAACCCACGGGTGGTTTCGAGGGCATGGACACCGAACTGGGCAATGGCCCGGCCATCAAGCCTCTCTCCACCCAGGTAACGCTCCACGAAACGCCCGCGACTGGCGTGCAGATCCGCGGCAGACACCCTGCCCCCCGCCGCCAGTTCCGGATCATGGATCACCGCCATGGCCAGCCCCACCGCCAGCAGATCCTGGCCGTGACCGGCGGTGAACAGAGCGGTGACCACGGTCCCGGTCAGCGGCAACGCGGCATGGAACCACTCGCCCAGATGCTCCCGCACGTCCGGGTTCAGCACCCGCAGGTGATATTCCACATCCGCCTGCAAAGACCAGCGGAACAGATAGGGCAACGCCAAGGCCGGATGACGGTAGTCCAGATAGCCCCGGGCCAGGGCCAGCCAGGCCGTCTCCAGGTCCAGGACCTCGCCGAAATCCATGGCTTCCCGGTACTGCTCATGGCAATTCAGCAAGGCCTCGGCCATCCAGCGCCCCTGACGGCGGGACAGACGGGGGTCAATTTCCCGCACCCGGATCAGCTGCTGCAGCGTTCGCCAGGGACTGATCTGCTGAGGCTCATGCCCCCAGAGGCGGGCCAGTACATCCTTGCCCAGTTGCCCCTGGTGCAATGCCGACAGCAGCACCAGCCGCTCCGGTCCACGGTGATTGACCAATTGCTCCCGCAGGGCGAGTTCCGAAGGGCAATGGACCAGCTTCACCGTCTGCTTGCCCACCTGCAGCACCACGCAGTCGGGCACCAGGGGAGCGGGCCAGACCAGGGCCACCCGATCCGCCTGCGGGGCACGCTCGAAAATGGCCTGCAACTGGGTCACCACGACCCGTGGCACCAGGGCCGCCTCGCCCACCGGATCAGTCACCATCCCGGCCGCTCCGCTGGGGGTCGGTGGTGCTGATGGTCCAGGTCAGATCCAGGGTGTGATGCTCATCCAGAGACTGCTCGATCTGGGCCAGGACCTCCCGCGCCTGACGGCGGTTCAGTCCCGTGCGGGCCGCCTGTCGCACCACTCGCTGATCCGGACGCGCAGGGGGTGACACAGGCGGCTCGGGCACCAACGACGGCGTCGGAATGGCCGGATCAATCAGGGCCGTCGCCTCCTTCTGGGCCTGACGCAGCACCGGAGCCAGAGGCGTCACCAGTTCATCGGCATCCAGGGCCTTGAAGACCCGATCCCGGATCGCCACGGCCCCCGGATGACCGCCCTCCCAGATCTTGGTGAACAGGGACCAGTTGTTGTTCTGCAGCAACTGGGTCACGGCACCGGCGGAATGGATGCTCCGGCCCAGGGCCTGATCCGAACTGGGCGCCTGCACATCGGCCAGTCGATTCACCAGGGCGACGCCATCCAGGCGACTCAACGCCTCCAGCAGATCCCGGGCATGTTCGGCGGTGCGGAAACGATGCCCCGTCAAGGGCTGCCCCAGTTGCTGCAACTGAGCGGCCAGCCCATTCACCAGTTCATCGGCGGCCCCGATGCCGGCCTGGGCAGCCTCATGGACGGACTTGACCAGCGCATTCTGATGATTGGCGGTACGCAGCGGATGGGGCGTCAGCCCGAACAGCGCCCCCGCCTTGTCCAGGGCCTGTTTCCACACGGCGGGCTCGGCCAGCTCCTGCTGGACCAGCACCAGGACGTCGGGCAGATCCTTGAGTTGCGGATCCTGTTCCTGGCCATGAAAAAGGCAGGCATATTGCCCGTGCTCCACGAACACCATGATCAGCAGGTTCTGCACCGCCTCCGGCAACCCCCGGGGACGGGGGCGATCCATGGCCGCCCGCAGGCGCGCCACGGTCAGGGGGGCATCCATCCCCTGGCCGTCATGGGCCAGCTCCCGACGCAATTCGTTGGGCCAGGCGGGCTTGAAGATGAAATGTCGCTCGTGCATCTCCCCCAGGTTCAGGGGCTGGGCGATCTGGCGCATCAGGGCACGCAATCCAGTCTCCACATCAATGCGATGCCCATTGGCGTGAATGGCCCGCCGCAGTTCCCCCATCACCTTGCCCAGATCATTGATCCGCACCTCCGTCTCGAATACCGGATGGTCGGGATACTGAAAGCGCAATGCCTGTCCCAGCAGTTGTTCGAAGGCCTGGCGCAGATTGACGCCATGGGGCAGACGGGGCGTGAATCCCGGCTCCAGGGACATCACCGGCTCATCCAGGGAACGGTCCTCGTCCAGGGTGCCCGGTATCGCCTCGCTACCGCCATAGGCGCCCAGCAGGCAATCCCTGAGCCGCTGGCGCAACTGGCTGCGCTGATTCTCCAGCAGGGTACGGGCCTGGGTGCGATCCACCGGACTCAGATGACGACTGAAGGAGGCAAAGCGGTCATCACTCTTGAGCACATACTCCAGGCGCACCAGCACCCCCAGATCCCGCAGCGCCCCCTGGCTCAGAAAACACGGAATCCAGCACAGGGTCCGGGTGCCCTGCCCCCGGGCTTCATACACCTGCACGCGGGCACGGGCATCGGTGGGGGAATGGCCCGCATCGAAGGGAAAGCCGATGATCACCTTCCAGTCCGGATCGCGGGCCTGAAAGGTATTGAAGTCCGTGATCTCGCGGATGTTCTGGAATGCCACCTCCACACTGCGGCGGGTGCCCCGCCACAGCAGACTGTGTTCCACGAACAACTGGCCATCCCCCTGAATGCCGAAGGCCTCAAAGATCATGTCCTGGATCAGCTTGCGGCGGGCGCCGTCATTATCGTGGATCTGCGCCTGTTCCAGGATGCCCTGGGTATCCACGCCGGAGAGCTGGATGCCGATGATGGGCTGGGCATCGTCGCTGATCTTGATCTCGCCCACCTGCCCTGCCCACTTGCGGCACTTGGCCGCCACCGTGCGGCCTTCCTGACCGGGGATGGGGGATTTGATGGTGCCATGGTTAAGTGCCGCCAGCTTGTTGGCGGTGAGCTGCTTGAAGCTCTCCACCTCGGGCACCAGGGCCGCCAGCAGCAGGGTCTTGAGCAGCCGCAGATCATTGTTGAAGGCCCGGCGGCGGGGCGCATCCTCGGGCAGGGTTTCAAGTTCCGGCCTGGTGATGCCGTGTTCTCCCTCCAGCAGGGGCAGCAGCTTGCGCTCCAGCAACTGCCGGGCATTGTCGAAATGGGCGCGCATCTGCTCGGAAAAGGGTTCCGCATCGGAGGCGATCACATCGTAGAGATCCCCCACCGGGATCACGCCGCCCAGTTGCAGGGTCTCGCGCTGGTGCACCAGCAGCATCAGCATCACCTTGAGGGCCGTCCGCTCCCGCTGCAGGGCCGATGACAGGGCCACCAGGGCCTGCACCAGGGCCGGGCTGAAGGGATACAGGTCACGAAACATGTCCCGATCCCCCTGGGTGGTGAGCAGCAGTGTGTACACCTCGTCCCGCAGGCCCTTGTCGATGGTGTCAAAGGCCGCCTGGATCTGCTGGCGGGCCGACGCGTCCCGGGGCCGCAGGAGCCGGCGCTGGGCGATCACCGGCAGGTTGCGGTCTTCCAGGGTGATGGTATGGAAGCGCCCTTCCCAGTATTTGAGGGCGTCGCTGAGCACCACCTGATCGGTGCCGGTGTACTGATCCCCCACAAACTCCCGCAGATCCCGCTGCCGGGCGATGAACGCGGCCATGGGCAGGGCCCGGGATTCGCTGGGCTCCACCAGCTTGACCACCTTCTGGATGTTGTGGGCAATGAACTGTTGATCGGCGATATGGCTGGCCAGCCACAGGATCAGTTCATCCAGAAACAGCACCACGGCATCGTAGCCCAGCCCCTTGGCGTGCTGGGTCATGATGCGCAGCCCTTCATCGAACCCCACATACCCGCCCGCCTGGCTGTTGGCCATGTCGGCCACGGAGCGGAACAGGGTGCCCACCAGATCACCCACCAGACGGGCCTTTTCATCGTCGTTGGTCCGCCCCTGGATGACGGCATCAAAACTCACTGCGTCCCAGCCCTGGGCCAGATCTCCCCAGTCATCCTCACCGCCGGAGGCACCGGCACCCTGATTGAGCACCTGGAAGAACCGTTCGTCCCCCATTTGCTCGCGCATGTTCTGGGCATCGCGGAACAGGCGGTCGCTGAGATAAAAGCCGGGTTGGGGAGCCTCGGGATGGTGGCGCTAGATGTGGCGCACATAGCCCCCCAGGATGCCGGCCTCGATGCTTGGCGCACCGATCATGTGGTAGGGCACCAGCAGGATGTTGTGCTGTTGCAGCCAGTCATCATGCTCACTGACCACCGGCGCCAGCTCCGGGATGGCCCGGGCATCGGGGTGCCCCTGCATCAGCAGATGCGCGACGGCCATGAAGTGGGATTTACCGCTGCCGAAGCTGCCGTGGAGATAGGCCCCCTTCTGGCGGTTCTGACCGCCCACCACGGTGCTCTTGATGAAGCTCAGGGCGTCGTCAAAGGCCTTGACCAGTTGCGGCGTCACCACATACTGATCCAGGGTCTGCTGCACGGCCTCCCCTTCCAGGCCGTGGGACAGATTGAGCACGAAGTCGCCCCGCTGCACCCGCTCCGGGATGTGGATCAGCGCTTTCATCAAGGGCGTTGCGCGCTGGGCAGTCCCGTGGTCTGCGTCGTGACGAATCGGTCCCTTACTCATGTTGCCTCCCACGGATTGATGGTGACCAGCCCAGCGGCCTGGTAGGGGCTGATGTCACGGGTTGCAACCACCAGGCCGCGAACCGCGGCCGTGGCAGCGATATACCCATCTGCCATGCCGATGGCCTTACCCCCTGCCCTCGCTCGCGCCATCAACTCCGCATAGGCTTGAGACGCTTCCAGGTCGAAGGCCAGCACACGCCCCGCAAAGGCGGGCAACACCTCATGCTCCAGCCGTGTCTGGTAGACCGAGCGCCTCCTGCCCTCGGGCATCGCTGCGATCCCATAGCGAAGCTCGGCCACGGTGACTATGGACAGATAGAGGGTTTCAATGGCCTGCGCATCGACCCAGGCCAGCACGTTGAGGTTGGGCTGGCTCTTCCACAACTCGGAAATGACGTCGGTATCGAGAACGATCATTCAAAGCCCATCGGCTCAGCCGGGGTCTTGTCGCGAAGTTGCTGGAATCCTTCGGCTTCGGTATCGCTCAGGCCGCCTGCCTCACGGGCGATGGAGGCCAGCAGGGAACCGAGCTTCACCCGCTCGGGCGGCCGGGCCACGCCTTCCAGAATGGCGCGGATTTCCGCTTCGGTGCTGCGGCCATGATGGGCGGCTCGCACGCGAATCGCACGATGCACTTCATCCGGCAGGTTTCTTACGGTCACGGTGGCCATCTCATCGCTCCTCATGCCAGGGCATCAATGACAGCATTGTCAGAGCAATGACATCATTGCGCAAGCGCCGTTCCCTTCCTGCCCTGACGGCCCCGCCGGGTGGCGGTGGGCTGCCAGTGGTGCAGGTCTTCCCGGGTGAGTGCCTGGGCGCGCAGTTCTTCCAGCAGGAACTGCTCGTAGAAATCCCCCATGCGTTCGCCGTATTCCGGGTGCAGGTCGTTGTGCCACTGCTTCAGCCAGGGGATGAGTTCCTCCAGGGCCACCAGCATGGGCATGAGTTGGGGGGCGTCCCAGCCGTCGGTTTCCTTGCGATCCACATACCAGTGAGCGATGGCCTGGGCGCGCTGCAGATGATCCAGACCGGCCCAGCCGATGACCAGGGTGGTGTCGCCGGCCTTTTCACAGCCGGGCAGGCTGAAGAAACGCTCCTTGGGTACGTCCAGCTTGCCCCGCAGGGTCCAGTAGCTGCTCTGGCGAAAATCCGTCGACTTGTACTTGGGCGGCACCGGAATGGGGCCGATCTCCCGGGCCTTGTCGGCCTCGGCCCGTTGCCGAGCGGCGGCGTGGGCGGCCTGCTGCTGGGTATCCTGCTCCGCCTCCGGGCTTAGTGGTTCGGCCACGCCATGGCGGGCGTCGATGGCATCCTCCTGGCGCTGTTTGTCCCAGGTGTCCTGCCAGGCGCGGAAGGTCTTCATGGCGGCGGGCTTGAGGCGGGCGGCGGCCATCTGGGGCACGTGGTCGCCGGCCACCAGGTCACTCACCAGGGTCTGGTGATCAAATAGGTCGTGGCCGGTGTACAGGGCCGCCACTGCCGTAAAGGTCTCATCCGGGCGCATCCGGTCCGCCAGTTGGGCGCAGGTGTGGAGAGCGGCGTCGTGGGTGCGCAGTTCGGTTTCCAGGCGGTCCAGCAGCCATTGGCGCATGGCCCGTTCCTGCCGCTTGTCCCAGGGCTCCCGGTTCCAGCGGCGCTTGTATTCGGGCTGTTCCACCAGGGTGATCCAGCGGTGACGTTCCATGGCCTCCAGACGGCGCGCCACCTGATCCCGGTAATCCGCCGGCCAGTGGTCGGGTATCTCAGTGATGGGGGTGCTGCCGTGGCGCTGGAACCAGGTGGACTGGACCTCCCCGGCGGCCATGCGGCGGGCCAGATGGATCTCGAAGGACCGCTCCCCCAAGCGCACGGGGGGCGGCGTGCCTGGGTAACACAGGTCTTCGTCCATGAGGCCGTAGAGTCGATAGCAGTGCCAGTCCAGCTCTTCCTGGAGGGCGATCATCTGGTGCCAGAGGTGCTGGTCCTGGGATTGGGCTTCGGTGCTGGGGTATCCCCACGTTTTCGCG
>NZ_AGBG01000027.1:0-44512 GCF_000225005.1 Ectothiorhodospira sp. PHS-1
GACTAATCCCGTAATCAAAGGAGAATGAATCCCAAAAACCCTGCCCCTAGTCAATCAGAATAACCCTGTAACCGTTATGATTTAAGCTGTTATCCAACCCAAGGAGCACCCGCATGAATCTGGAAGAACTGAAGAATATGGGTTCCACTGACCGCATGATCCGCATCGTGGTCGGCCTGGGGCTGATTGCCCTCGTCTTTGTCGGCCCTCAGACCTCCTGGGGCTGGCTGGGCCTGATCCCGCTGGCCAGCGCCCTCATGAGCTGGTGCCCTGCCTACACCCTGCTCAACATCAGAACCGACGACAAGGAATCCTCCTGAGCCGTCACTGCCCCGCCATTGGCGGGGCAGTTCTTCCACCCGCCTGCCGACACCCCCTGCCCATCCGGGTATAATCTGCGCTCGTCAATGAAGCCGCCGGGCCGCAGTCAGGATGGATCAGTCAAAGACCTTCAACCCCCTCAATCCCCCCGCCCTGCCCCATGAAAACCAAAGTGCCCACTGGGGGCAGCTGTATGGCGCCGCCCTGGGCCTGGCCGTGGCCACCGCCCTGGAACAGCACCGGGGCCTGAGTGTCGTGGTCACCCCAGATACCCAGACTGCCGAGCGCCTGGAGCTGGAACTGGGCTTTTTCCTGGGCGACACCCGGGACATCCTCGCCCTCCCGGACTGGGAAACCCTGCCCTACGATGTCTTTTCTCCCCATGAGGACATCGTCTCCCGGCGCCTGGAAACCCTGTTCCGGTTGCCCTCCCTCCGGCACGGCGCCCTGATCATCCCGGTGACCACCCTGATGCAGCGGCTGGCACCCAAGGCTTGGTTGCAGTCCCAGTGTCTGCTCCTGTCCCAGGGAGAACGCATCGACCGGGATCAGCTCCGAAGCGGCTTTGAAGAGGCGGGTTACCGGCATGTGAACCAAGTGATGGAGCATGGTGAATATACGGTCCGGGGTGCCCTGCTGGACGTGTTTCCCATGGGCAGCGAGGTGCCTTATCGCATCGACCTGATGGATGACGAGATCGAGTCCATCCGCACCTTCGACCCGGAAACCCAGCGCTCCCGGGACACGGTCACGCAGGTGCGTCTCTTGCCCGCCCATGAGTTCCCTCTCAACGAAGCCGGCATCAAGGGTTTTCGCCAACGCTATCGCACCCTCATTGAAGGCGACCCCCAGGCCAGCCTGATCTATCGGGAGGTCAGCCAGGGGGCCGCCCCGGCGGGGATCGAATACTACCTGCCCCTGTTCTTCGACCACACCGAGACCCTGTTCGACTACCTGCCCGACAATACCCTGTTCATCCAGGCAGGCGACACGGACACGGCGGCCCGGGGCTTTGCCGATCAGGTGGCCCATCGCCATGAGCAACGTCGCCATGACCGGGAACGCCCCCTGCTCCCCCCCGACAGCCTGTTCCTGGACCCGGAAACCCTGTCCCGGCAATGGGCACGGGGCCGGCATCTGCAGATCCAGGCCATGGCACTGCCCGATACCGGCGCGGGCCTGTGCAACATGGAAACCGCGACCCTGCCCGACCTGCGGATTCATCCCCGCCAGAACGAACCTGCCCAGGGCTTGCAGCGGTTTCTGGAGGGTTTTAGCGGACGCGTCCTGTTCACCGCCGAATCCGCCGGACGACGGGAAGTGCTGCTGGACACCCTGCGCCCCTTCGGCATCCTGCCCACCCCGGTGGATTCCTGGCAGGCCTTCCTTGCCGCGGAGCAGCCCCTGTGCATGACCGTGGCGCCGCTGGATGACGGCCTGTATCTGCCCCAGTCCGGTCTGGCCATCCTGACCGAATCCAGCCTGTTCGGCCGGCGGGTCCGCCAGGAACGGCGCCGCCATCGCCCCACCCGGGACGCGGATGCGGTCATCCGCAATCTGACGGACCTGCACCCCGGCGCACCCGTGGTCCATGAGGACAACGGCGTGGGCCGTTATCTGGGCCTGCAGAAACTCACCGTCGGCGGCCAGGAAACCGAGTTTCTCACCCTGGAATATGCCGGCGGTGACAAGCTGTATGTACCCGTCTCCTCCCTGCACCTGATCAGCCGTTACACCGGTTCCGATCCGGAGCATGCCCCGCTGCACAAGCTGGGTACGGATACCTGGGCCAAAGCCCGCCGCAAGGCGGCGGAAAAGGCCCGGGACGTGGCGGCGGAACTATTGGACATCTATGCCCGGCGGGCCGCCCGCAAGGGGCACGCCTACCAGCCCCATGGCGATGAGTACGCGGCCTTTGCCGCCGCCTTCCCGTTCGAGGAAACCCCGGACCAGTTGTCCGCCATCGAGGCCGTGCTGGCGGACATGGCGTCCGAGCGCCCCATGGACCGGGTGGTCTGCGGTGACGTGGGCTTCGGCAAGACCGAGGTGGCCATGCGTGCCGCCTTCGTTGCGGTCCAGGACGGCAAGCAGGTGGCGGTGCTGGTACCCACCACCCTGCTGGCCCAGCAGCACGACCAGAATTTCCGCGACCGTTTCGCCGACTGGCCCATCCGCATCGAGTCCATGTCCCGGTTCCGTTCCCAGAAACAGCAGCAAGCGGTGATGGAAGGCCTGGAAGACGGGCGCGTGGATATCGTCATCGGCACCCACAAGCTGATCCAGGGCAATCTCAAGTTCAAGAACCTGGGGCTGGTGATCATCGACGAGGAACAGCGTTTCGGGGTGCGACACAAGGAGCGGCTCAAGGCCCTGCGGGCCGAGGTGGACATGCTCACACTCACCGCCACCCCCATCCCACGCACCCTCAACATGGCCCTGTCGGGACTCAGGGATCTGTCCATCATCGCCACCCCGCCGGAAGAACGACTGGCCATCAAGACCTTCGTCAGCCAGCGCAACGATGCCCTGATCCAGGAGGCCTGCCTGCGCGAGATCCGGCGCGGTGGTCAGGTCTACTACCTGCACAATCAGGTGGACACCATCGACAAGGCCGCCCGCGAACTGGCGGAACTGCTCCCTTCCGCCAGCATCGGCATCGCCCATGGACAGATGCGGGAGAAGGAACTGGAACAGGTGATGCTCGACTTCTACCACCGGCGCTATAACATCCTGGTGTGTACCACCATCATCGAGACCGGCATCGACGTGCCCACGGCCAACACCATCATCATGGACCGTGCGGACAAGCTGGGGCTGTCCCAGCTGCACCAGCTCAGGGGCCGTGTCGGGCGCAGTCACCACCGGGCCTATGCCTATCTCATCACACCCCACCCCTCCGGCATGACACCGGATGCCGTCAAGCGCCTGGAAGCCATCGAATCCCTGGAAGACCTGGGCGTGGGCTTCACCCTGGCCAGCCATGACCTGGAAATCCGGGGAGCGGGGGAACTGCTAGGTGATGAACAGAGCGGCCAGATCCAGGAAATCGGCTTCACCCTCTACAACGAACTGCTGGAACGGGCGGTGAAGGCCCTCAAGGAAGGCAAGGTCCCGGACCTGGAAACCTCGACCAGCGACACCACCGAGGTGGACCTGGGTCTGCCGGCCCTGCTGCCGGACGATTACGTACCGGATGTCCACGGCCGCCTGATCCTCTACAAGCGGTTGGCCAGCTGCCGGGACGAGGCACAGCTACGGGAAATGGAAGTGGAAATGATCGACCGCTTCGGGCTGTTCCCGCCCCAGGCAAAAAACCTGGTGGAGGCCACCCGGCTCAAGCTCAAACTGCAGCCGCTGGGGGTGCGCAAGCTGGAACTGGGTCCCCAGGGCGGACGAGTGCTCTTTCATCCGGACCCGGCTGTGGATCCCGCCGACGTCATCCGCCTGATCCAGTCCAATCCCCAGGGGTATCGGCTCGACGGCCCCGACAAGCTCAGGTTCTTCGAGCCGATGGAAACCCTGGAACAGCGGGTGCAGGCGGTGCTGAGACTGGTGAACGCACTGAACCCGAAGCAGGATGCCGCCTGAGGCGGCGCCCTCGCCGACTCAACTGCGACCGTAGGTGTCCTGGAAGCGGACGATGTCATCCTCCCCCAGGTAGCTTCCCGACTGCACCTCGATCAGCTCCAGGGGAATCCTGCCCGGGTTCTCCAGGCGATGGGTGACACCCAGGGGGATGAAGGTGGACTGGTTCTCCGTGAGCACGAACACCTCCTCCCCCCGGGTGATCCGCGCCGTGCCCCGCACCACGATCCAGTGCTCAGCCCGGTGATAATGCATCTGCAGCGACAGGGTCTGTCCCGGCTTGACCGTGATGCGCTTGACCTGAAAACGATCCGAGGCATCAATGCGCTCATAGGTGCCCCAGGGTCGAGCCACGCAGCGGTGAATATCCGCCTCTTCACGACCACGGGACTTGAGCCGCGCCACCACTTCCTTGACTTCCTGATCGCGGTCCTTGTGCATCACCAACACTGCGTCCGCCGTTTCCACGATCACCAGATCTTCCACGCCCACGGCGGCCACCAGACGCTGATTGCCGTGGACATAGCAATTCCTGGCCCCCACGGTGATGACGTCTCCCTGGGCCAGATTGCCGTCGGCATCCCTCTCCCCCACCGCCCACAGGGAGGCCCAGGAACCCACGTCGCTCCAGCCGGCCCGCAGCGGCACCACCACGGCCCGCCCGGTCTTTTCCATCACCGCATAGTCGATGGAATCGCCGCGGCAGGCGGCAAAGGCGTCCCGGTCAACCCGCAGGAAGTCCATGTCCGCCCGGGCGGATTCCAGTGCCTTGCGGCAGGCGACAAGAATGTCCGGTGCGTGAGTCTCCAGTTCCTGCAAAAACACCGAGGCCCGGAATACGAACATGCCGCTGTTCCAGAAATAGTCGCCGCCGGCAAGATAACCTTCCGCCGTTTGCTGATCCGGTTTTTCCACGAATTCCAGTACCGGCAAGGCCCCCTCCTCTTCCGTCCCGATACCGGCACGGATATAGCCATAGCCGGTATGGGGCTCGGTGGGAACAATGCCGAAGGTGACCAGATCGCCGCTTTCCGCCCTCACACGGGCCGTCGACAACGCACGGCGAAAGGCTTCCACATCCGCGATCACATGATCCGCCGGCATCACCAACAGCACAGGGTCTGCACCGTCCTGCACCTGTTCCAGCGCAGCCAGCGCCACCGCCGGTGCCGTGTTGCGTCCCATGGGCTCCAGAATGATCCGAGCCGGTTGCACCCCCATGGCGCGCAGTTGTTCGGCCACCAGAAAGCGGTGGTCCTCGTTGCAGACCACCACCGGTCGGCCCAGGTCATCCCCCTGGGGTAGCCGCTCCAGGGTCGCCTGAAGGAGGGTTTTTTGCGGTTCGGCCAAGGGTAGAAACTGCTTGGGAAAAAGCTGGCGTGACATGGGCCAGAGCCGCGTACCCGCACCGCCTGAAAGTATCAAGGGAATCAAATCCGGATCTCCTGAAAAACATGTCCCGAGCCGGCCACGGACGTGGCTAGCTCCCTCTGGGCCGATCACTCATGAGGATACCAATCCAGCGCGTGTCCGACTTGGACTCCAGTGCCAGTTTGGCAATCATGGTCAGGGGAATGGATAGCAACATGCCCACCGGCCCGAATACCCATCCCCAGACCAGCAAGGATACCAGCACCACCAGTGGCGATAGACCCAGTGTGCGCCCCATGAACTTGGGTTCGAGTATGCTGCCGATGCCCACATTGACCACCACGTAGAGGATCAGGACCAGCACCGCCTCCGTCCCTCCCAGGCCCAGCAGGGCAATCAACACCGCCGGGGCCGCGGCAATGATGGAGCCGATGGTCGGAATGAAATTGAGCAGTCCCGCCAGTATCCCCCAAAGAATGGCGAAGTCGACACCGATGAGACTCAGACCGACACCCACCAGCAGACCGGTAGCCACACTGGCACCGGTCTTGATGGCAAGGTAATGATAGACCGAGCGCAAAAAGCGCCGCGTTCTTACCCGAGCACGCCGACGCCCCGGGAAGGCCGCATTGAGTTTGGCCGCCAGAAACCGCTCTTCCATCAGCAGGAACATGAAGGCCAGCAATACCAGAAAGGTGCTGGCCGTGAATTGCCCGACTCCCCCGGCGATGGCCCTGGCTGCGTTGGTGATGGTTGCGGTATCAGGCAAAGCCGGTTTTTCCGGTAGCAGATCCTCCGGCAGGCCGCGGGCTTCAGCCATCGCTCGCAGATGCTCCAGCCAGCCTGTCAGACGCATTTGGTACAGTGGGGCCTGCACGGCAAGGCTTTCCGCCGCATCCCTGAGCGCCAGAAACAACAGAAAGAAGGTAAAGCCCACGACGGAGAACAGGATAAGGACCGCCAGCGCCCCCGGCACACCACGACGCTGCATCCAGGTCAGGGGAGGGGCGCAGATGATGGCCAGGAAAGCCGCCATCAAAAAGGGGGTGACGATATGACTGACTGTCTTGAGTCCACCCAGCACGATCACCATTGCAGCGGCACCCAGCAGCCAATGCCAGGTGGTGAAGCCATCAATTCCGAACCCTCGATTTCCGACCACTGCTGTTCCTCTCAAGGCCCACGAGGCCACCAAACGTCAAGGCTACCAGAGCAGACAACCGCTTCAAGCCGCTAGCAACATACACAAAGCCATGACGCCTTGCATCCATTTCTGCGCAAACGAAACAGGGGACCCGAAGGTCCCCTGCTCACCCGATTCCCTTCGGGTCATTCAACCGATGGAACCGGCCTTATCCTTCAACGGCCGTTGCAGCGTCATCAGCGGCAGCGCTGGTGGTGGCCGCCGGCTGGGGCTGGGCACCACGGTGGTTCACCCGGTTAAGCTCCGGATAATCCTTCAGCATCTGCGCACGATCCAGCGGCAACTGCAGGCCGTTATGGCAAGTGGCACAGTTGGTCTTGGGTGCATCACCCAAGGGACCCAGACGGTAGTCCGGATACTCGGGCTGGAGCGGATTCAGGTACTGATTGTTCAGTGCCCGAACCATCTCGATACCGTGCCATGCCGTCACACGCTGGGGTGGGCTGGTCTCCCACTCCGGGAAGTTATTGGTGTTATGGCAAGTGGTACAGTTGGCACCCAGGGCCACCGAGAAGTGCATCATGAGACCATACACCCACTCGGCATCCATCAGGTTGTACGGATTATCACCCATCGGCAACGAGGTCCGCGGCGTGATCCGGATGTTCTTCGGCTCATCCCCTTGGAGGAAGGGCGTGAAGACATCGTTCGGCAGCGACGAGGAAGCCACGTTGGTACCAGCCAGGTTCTGTCCCATGCGGCTGGCGGCGAAACCGCCCGCCTGCTTCATGCCCGGATCTTCATACCAGATGTTCTCCGGTACCGGGTTGCCCATGTGGCAGGTGTAACAGGTCACACCAGTATCGCCCACGTGAGCGCTCCATTCCTGGTTGATGGTGTAGGTCATCTCCAGCATGCGACGGGAGACAATCTTCGTGTAGACATTCTCGTCAGCGAAGTTGCCCGGCGTATGGCAGTAGTTACACCCTTCCTCAGGGGATACCCAAGCGGTGATGGCGTTCATCAACCGGTTGAACTCGGAGATGTTCAGGTCACCCAGCACCTTCACGTTCTCGTAGATGTCACCGGCACGGGGGCCGGCGGCAGCCGCGGGACGCTCAGGCTCCGGAATTTCCATGCCGCTACGCTTCATGGCTTCCAGATGGCGCTTGGTCACCTGCTCCATACCCAGACCGCGGTAGCCGGTCTGCTCAGTTTCGATCCCGATGGGCAATTCGCAGCCCGTCACCAGGAGTGCGGCACCAGCAAGCGCCGCCACTGTTGTCGTTTTACGCGTCATCGTTTTCATTGAGACATCCCTTGAAGCATGGCCGGATCTACGACATTCGGATGCACGATCGGGTAGGACGGCGCCACGCCGTGATCGATCGCCCACAGATACCAATTGTCGACTACCGTGCCAGTGAGCAGAATGCCAATGCCGCCAGTGATCGGTACGAGAACCGCGAACCACCAGCCCCAGCGATGGATGGATTCCATGGTGGCGTTGAAGCCCATGGTCCAGCGCCAGAACAGCATTGCTCTGTCGGAAGCAGTACCACGGTCGGTGATCTGCTCAAGCTCGCGCTCACCACCGTACCGACCCACAGCCAGCACCGTTGCACCATGCATGGCAAACAGCACAGCAGAACCATACAGGAAGGCAATAGAGAGCATGTGGAACGGGTTGTAGTACAGGTTGCCGTACTTCAGAGAGAACGCCGTGGTCCAGTCAAGGTGCGGGAAAATACCGAACGGTACCGCTTCGGACCAGTCACCCATCAGGATCGGACGGAAGAAGCCAAGGCAGAGATACAGGAAGATTGCCGATGCGAAGGCCCAGGCAACATGGGTACCCATGTTCAGCGCACGCGCACGACGATACATCCGCACCCACCACAGCAGAATGGAGGTGGTCAGGAAGAAGCCTGCCATCAACCACCAGCCACCCTCTGCCAGCGGAGGAATACCCAGGCCGTACTCAGCCTGCGGCGGTTCCAGTCCCAGCCAGAATAATTGGCGGATGAACTGGATGACGTCCCAGTTGACCTGGGCCAGGAAGTTGAAACCAATGATCAGGATTGCCATCAAACCAAACAGGATGGATGCCAATCCGGTCCAGCCCAGGTAAATCGGCCCAATCTGGGCGTTACCTAGTTTGCCGGCCCAATAGAACAGCAGCGGTTTACCGATGCGTTCACGATCACCATTCGGCAAGGGTACGCCAGCCTCAGGCTCTGCCTGGACCTGCACCCGGTTAAATATGTTCTGGTATTCGGCCATTGTGGTCCCCTTACATTAAGCCCAGATAGGAAGGTCAAGCCACCAGTTCCACCATTCCGGCCAGCTCTGCGTCCAGAAGGGACCGCTGATAACGATACAGACGGCACTCCAGAAGGCGGCGCTGAGGGCCAGGAACAGACCCAGGCGGTGGATGCCGAGGGCACCGATGGAATAGCCGACGACGTCACGGAAGAAGGTATCTTCGTATTCCGGGGTCTTGACCGGTTCACCCTTCTTGGGGTTGGTAGCGGACAGAATGAGACCACCATGCAGCGACAGGGCCAGAGCCGTCGTGAAGAAGAAGGCGATGGCCAGCATGTGGGCCGGGTTGTAGTGGAAGTGCAGGAACTGATAACCGGTGTTGGACACCCAGTCCAGGTGACTCATGATGCCGTAGGGGAAACCATGACCCCAGGCACCCAGCAGCACCGGGCGAATGACAACCAGCGTGAA
This sequence comes from Ectothiorhodospira sp. PHS-1, assembly GCF_000225005.1. Classification (NCBI taxonomy): domain Bacteria; kingdom Pseudomonadati; phylum Pseudomonadota; class Gammaproteobacteria; order Chromatiales; family Ectothiorhodospiraceae; genus Ectothiorhodospira; species Ectothiorhodospira sp. PHS-1. The sequence continues at coordinate 9,158 of NZ_AGBG01000027.1, forward strand.
ATAGGCAAAGACCGCCACGGAGAAGGCGATCGGAATATGCAGACCCATACCCAGTTTGCGGGCAATTTCAGCCTGGCGCAGCGCCCAGGAAATGAATGCGCCCAAGGCACAGATCGTGATCATCTGCCAAAGCCCACCCTCGGCAAGAGGGGCAAAGCCAAGGCCATAACTCAGGTCGGGGGGATTAATGCTGATCTGCCAGATGTTCCAGGTTGGGCCCATAGCCGCACCCCAGACGATCAGGAGTGTACCCAACAGCGCGAAAAACGCCGTTAGGACCCCAAAAAATCCGACGTAGAAAGGCCCGACCCAGAAGTCAAATAGGTCGCCTCCGATCAACGTCCCCCCGCGTACGCGGTATCTTTTCTCAAAGCTCAGCATGGACATTCCTAGAACCTCCGGTCAGTAAGGCATAGGCCGGAGATTCCGGCCCTAGCCCTATACTCTCAACACGCTTGTTAGCGAAGGGCCTTGGGCGCCGGGCGGAGCCGGCAACGCTGCCGACACCCGCCCAACACCTCTGGCTACAGACGCTATCAGGACAGTGCTGAACCGCCTTCCTGAGCCTGCAGAGTCGCTTCGACAGCCGACGCAGAGTGCATCCAGTTGAAGCGTTCGGTGCTCAACAGGATGAAGTGGATCAGCAGTGCAAGCACGGCCAGGAACGTGAACAGGGCAACCAGCGCTCTGCGCGGATCGAACAGCAGCCAAACACGCCACATGTTGAAATCTCCTATGTTTTTAGGGAACTACTTTTAATTCTTCGGCTCGAAGTACCCGGTACTGACCAATACACCAGGAATGGTGCAGGGTCTTACCAAGCCACGCCCCAGGGACGCCACATCCAGGCCAGAACGTGAGCAACGGCAGCAACGGCCAAGAAGCCCATCATGCTGGTCATGAAGACACCGTGAAACTCCATGGCCTCGTCTTCGGTGAGCCCAGAGAGCGAACCTTTCGTTTCGTCAACCATTTAAATACCCTCCAAATGAGCCTTATTGGCAAACACCGCGTTGACTCAACGCGATCACGACCGTCATGGAAAAAAACTGCCTCCACAACGAAACTCACGACCGTGTCACCTGTCATACCGTTTAAATACCCGGTCAACGGGTGATGGCTGAAGGCATGAACCAGTCAGTTACATGTCACAGCACTTCCACGATCGACCCATAACCTCCCAGACTTCGGGAGGCCGGAGCGACTCCGCCTTTCGATACTGCCAGCAAAGGCGACGACGTCCAGAAAACTGCGAATCCTGTGTCCCGTGCGACGCCGGATCCTTCCGCCGTGCGTTTACTACAATTCATTCCGCGTCAGGACAGGGTCTGTTTACTCTGCCCTGCCTGTCGTCTGTTCAGGCAGCTCTTCCAGCCGCCACATCTGCGTGGGTCTTGTTGACCCTGTCCACGCTGATCCTTTCCTCGCCTTCTCGCCTTGCAGCTGCCTCAATAGCATCCCTGAGGCGCTTGGCGGCAGAGATCCGAACCAGCACCGGATATGCCTCGACCAGTCTGTCCAGTACCGCCTTGGCCTCGTCATCCCAGGGCAGTTCCCGGTGCAGGCGCGACGGCGTTGCATCCACCTTGTCCAGTTCCGTACCCAGGGGCAGGATGTGGAACAGCGCATCGAACAGCGAGTTGCACACCTCCTGGACCAGATACGTCGCCCCGGCGTAGCCCATGAAGGGGGTACCGGTATGGCGCCGTATGATCGCCCCTGGGAAGGAGGCTGGTACGTACATCGCCCTCCCCCCGATCTCCGCCAGATACATGCGTTCGTTATAGCTGCCGAACAGCACCAGCGGCGTCTTTTCATGAATGGCCTTGCGCACCGACTGATTATCGGGTTTTGCCCCGGCGCTACGCGCGAAGGCAAAATTGCAGGGCATTCCCATCTCATCCTCCAGGAAGTGTCTGACACCCCTGGCGTAGGTTTCAGTCGCCACGATCCCGAAGGTCGCGGTACCGAAGAAATCCTGCGTCACCGACCGCCACAGATCCCAGAGGGGTTTGGCCGTCGTGTGTTTTTCCTTTTCGATGAAGGGCTCAGGATCCAATCCGAGCAGTTCACCGAGTTTTCTCAGGAACAAGGTGGTGCTATGTAGACCGACGGGCGCCTGCAGATATGGCCGCTCCAGGGTCTCGCACAACAGCCTGCCAAATTCCCGGTACATGCAGATGTTGACTTCCGCATCCGCCAGTCTGGGCACATCGGCCAAGTGACTCCCCAAGGGAAACACCATACTGACCTCTGCACCGATGCCTTCCACCAGACGGCGAATCTCCGCCAGATCGGAGGGCATGTTGAAGGTACCGTACATGGGGCCGATGATGTTGACCTTCGGTTTTTCGCCGGCCTTGCGTGCCTTCAGTGCAGGCACCTTCTTGCTTCCAAATTCAGTCCATAACCAGTTTAGAGCCCTATCGGCACTCTGCCACTGATCCTCGTCAATAGTCCGCGGAAGAAACCGCTGAATATTTGTGCCTTCCGGAGTCACACCACCGCCGATCATCTCGGCAATGGAGCCGGTCACCACCACCGTGGGTAAATCCGGATCCAGAGTCTGATGGGCACGCTTCATTGCGGCCTCGGTCCCTGTCTGCCCCAGTTCTTCCTCACCCAGCCCGGTCACCACCACCGGCAACTCGTGGGGCGGCAACGCATCGGTATAGTGAAGTACCGAAGTCACCGGCAGATTCTCACAACCCACGGGGCCGTCGATAATGACCTGCAGCCCCTTGACGGCGGTAAAGGCGTAGACAGAACCCCAGTAACCGCCCGCGCGATCCAGATCCAGGATGAACATCAGCGCACCTCCCCTGGAGCAATCTGCCCGGCGACGCGCTGCCGCTGACGTCTCATGCGCTCACGAAACTCCGGATGATCCCTGGGAATCTCTTCCCAGACACCCGTGGCATAACCCTCGCCCACACCCTCGAAGAAGGCCTTCATGCGATCAAAGCGAGCCTGATTGGAGAGGGCAGCATTGACCACCTGGGCCAGGGAACCCGCACCTGCGGGTCCCATCAGGGGACGGGCGGAAATGAGGTTGGTGAAATACAAGGCAGGAATACCCTTCTCTTTCGCCTTTTGCACCACCGGCGTCGTACCGATGGCAAGGTTGGGGCCAAATTCTTCGATGGCAGCCAGATCCTGCTCCAATGAGGCACGGAACTGCACCCGGACCCCCTTGCTCTCCAGCCATTCGCGGTCTGCGTCGGACCAGCGGGTTCTGGGGCAGGCGGTACCGACATAAGGGACATCCGCACCACTTTCAATCAGCAGTCGCGCCACCAGCAACTCGGAGCCTTCATAACCCGACAGGGTGATGCGACCCTTGATCGGAGCGCCAGACAATGCACCCTTGATGGCGGGCAGGAAGCGGTTTTTGGCATTATCAACCGCACTTCTCGCCACACCGCAGGCTTCGCCGATGGCCTCCAGCCAGGCGGCCGTGCCGTCATAGCCTACGGGAGCCGAGCCGACCACTTCACGACCCGCTTCATTCAACTCGCGCACGCACGAGGTGTAGAAGGGGTGAATGGCGGCGCCCACGGCACAGTCCAGCGCGGCATACAGTTCGCGCCACTCCCGGGTGGGGACCACGGGACCGGCGGCAAGGCCCAGGGGTTCCAGCATGGCGCCGATGCCCACCGGGTCGGCCGGGAACATCTCGCCCATCAAGGTAACCGTCGGCTTGTCCTTGCGTCCGTCGCGCGGCGCCTGCACCGGACCCTGCTCGGCCTCGCCGCGGGCATAGCGCAACATGGCGCCGGCCAGGACATCCTTGGCCTCGGCATGGGTGGGGACACCGAAACCCGGAACATCGATCCCGATAATGCGCACCCCATTGATTTCCTTGGGCAGCAGCCGCAACGGCACCCCGGAAGCGGTGGGCACGCAGAGATTGATGACGACCACGGCATCATTGACCGCCGGATCAGCCACCTGATACACGGATTCCCGGATATCCTCGAACAGCTTGCCGGTCACCAGGGTTTCGGAGTCGAAGGGAACATACCCGACGGTGCGTCGCGCGCCATAGAAATGAGAGGTAAAGCTCAGGCCGTAGACACAGCAGGCGGAACCGGAGAGGATGGTCGCCGTACGGCGCATGCGCAGCCCTACGCGCAACGAACCAAAAGCCGGGCACATGCTCTGCGGCTGATCATGGGGACCCGCAGGATAATCCCTGGCGTATTGGTCCAGGGTCTCGCTCTGGCCGGCGGCACGCGCTGCCGCCGCCATGGTCTCCCGGCCACCATGGCAGCCGGAACCAGCGGAGGAAGCCGTCGTCTCGACGGTCACTGGAATCTTGTTGATTTTCACGGAAGGTGTCACATCTTGAAGTTGATCCGGAGATCCGGCACCACCACCGGCGTGGCCGGCATCGGAGTGGCTGGCCTCCACGAGGCGGCGATGTCGGTCAGACATCGTCATAGATCACCTCAAGGGACGGCTTCTTGACCATGGCGTGGCCATGGACATCTTCCCAGGTCGCCGGCTCAAGCACTACGTCCCGGCCAACCTCATCGCTGGAGAACAAGCCCAGCAGTTCGTCCTGGGTTAGCGGCCTGGGACGCTGCGGCGGCGCTTCGGCCACTTGGGTCGCCAGCGCCTCGAACAGCGGCCCCCACTCGCCATCCGGATGGGCGACGATCTGGTAATTGGCACTTTTTCTGCGGATGTCTTCGTTGGCGGGTATTGAGGCCAGAATGGGAATGCCGGCTGCCTGGGCAAAGGCCTGGGCTTCGCCGGTACCGTCATCCTTATTAATGACGATACCCGCCACACCCACGTTACCACCCAGACGACGGAAATATTCCACCGCGGAGCAAACGTTATTCACCACATAGAGGGACTGCAGGTCATTGGAACCCACGACGATGACCTTCTGGCACATATCGCGCGCAATGGGCAGACCGAAGCCGCCGCACACCACGTCACCCAGGAAGTCCAGCAGCACATAGTCGAATCCCCAGTCATGGAAACCCAGTTTTTCCAGGATTTCGAAACCGTGGATGATGCCGCGACCACCGCAGCCACGACCCACTTCCGGCCCCCCTAACTCCATGGCGAACACCCCGCCCCGCTTGAAGCAGACATCACCGATCTCCACCTCTTCGCCTGCCAGCTTCTTGCGGGCGGCGGTTTCGATGATGGTGGGGCAGGCCTTGCCGCCGAACAGCAAGGACGTGGTATCGCTCTTGGGGTCACAACCGATGAGCAAGACGCGCTTGCCCTGCTGGGCCATCATGTAGGACAGGTTCGACAGGGTAAAGCTCTTGCCAATACCACCCTTGCCATAGATTGCGATGATCTGGGTTTCTTTGGCTGTACCACTTTGCACGCGCTCATCCCCTTCAGGAAGGATCGTCTCCGCAGTGGCTCGGGAACTCATCTGTTCCTTGAGCGCATCAACAGAGACGGTAGTCGTATGACCACCGCCGCTCACCGGCTGGATCTCCAGTCCAGCACCATCTTCAGGCACTGGGGATCACCAAATGCCGTCCGATAAGCCTCATCGGCCTCGGCTGCGGGGCGGCGGTGTGTGATGAGGCCGCCCAGAGACAGTCGGCCTGAATCGATGAGCGCCTTCACCGCCGCCAGATCGGGCGCGCGCCATTCGGCAGCACAGCGGATCCGGGCTTCGCGCATGAACGCGGGCGGGAAGGCAAACGAAAGCGGTTGGCTGTAAAAACCGGCAAGCACCACCTCGCCACCCCGAGCCAGGCGGCCAATCAGGGTATCCAGCAGGGCGCTGTCGCCACTGACATCGACAATGGTGTGATAGTCACGTCGCTCATCCCGATCGGGATGGATGACGGCATAACCCTCTGCGCCGGCGGCACGAGATTCATTCAGTTCCCAAACCACGGGGGAGGCACCCGCCGCCACGGCGACACGGGCCAGCAGTCGACCAAGTACACCATGACCGACGATGAGATCAGGTAACTGGGAAGGCGTCAGGGCATCCACGGCCTGACCCTGGAAGATGGCATGATAGGCGGTGGCGGCCAACGCCAGCAGCACCCCTTCTTCACCCAGACTATCGGGAAGGGGAACCACCTTGCCACCGGACACCACCACGCGGGACGCTGCGCCACCGAACAGACCCTTCACCTCACCGTAGCAGGAAGCGCCGGGAACAAAGACCCACTCACCTTCACGACGGCCGGACTCGGGACCTGCCTGGGTGATCCGGCCCACGGACTCGTAACCGGGCACCAGGGGATAACCCATACCGGGAAAACTAGGCATCTTGCCGGTCCAGAGCAATCTTTCCGTGCCGGTGCTGATCCCGCTCCAGTCGATTGCCACAACCACGTCCCCGGGGCCGGGGGCGGTCAGCTCCAGCTCGCAAATTTCAAGGGATTCGGGTTGTTGGATGACGACGGCTGTCGCTTTCATAAGGTCTTGGCCTGGGGCCTGATTTGGCCCTGCGAGATATGCGTGTAAGTCTAGCGTGACCCCGGATGTTGTCAACCCAAACTAACACTCGCCCCAGGTCAGGGTTGAGCCAACATGACACGTGTCAATAAAGGTGTTCTGGTGGGAATCAGGCGAATACGGGTAAAGCCTGATTTTAAAAGCATTTCTTCCAACTCGGAGGGGGTTCTGGGACGCCCTCGCCCCATTGCGAAAAGATACATGCCGAAATAGGCGTCGCCTATGGGCTCCGCGCCCGAGGTACCGGACATGGGCTCGGCCAGCAGCAATGCGCCATGATCCGGCAATGCCTCCCGGATGGAACGGAACAGCCCGAGGATGTGATCGTCATTGTGGTCGTGGACCACGCGCACCAGGGATATCAGGTCCGCCCCCCTGGGGAGCGGATCCGAAAAGAAATCACCACCGATGGCCGTGGCACGGTGCGCCAGACCCAATTGGGCAAAACGGGTCTGGGCCTTCTCAGCCACTGCCGGCAAGTCGAACAGCGTCAGTTCCAGATCCGGCACCCTGGCGGCCACAGCGGAGAGAAAGGTGGCGTTCCCACCGCCAAGATCCATCAACCGGGTATAACCCCTGGGTGTGAATGCGTCGAGAATCTCCTCAGCCACCAGTTGCTGAGAGACGGACATCAGTCGCGTGTACTCCTCAACCCGCCCGCCATCCAGGCCACTGGGCGGCTCCTGCCCGGCATAGGCCCAGAAACGACCGAGCCGGGTTTGACCATTCTTGCCGGCCCGCAGCAGGGCTACCGGATCCTGAAGATCGGCATAGAGCATGGCGTGATGCTCGACCATGGCCGCTACACCAGGGTTAGCAATCATGGCTGCCCCCTGCCGCCCCAGGCCCCAGCGACCTCGCCCGTAATACTCCAACAGATCCAGCGACGCAGCCGCCTTGACCAAGAGCAGGCAGGACTCCTCAGGCAGGTCGACCCTGGCGGCCAGTTCCTCGATGGTCAGCGGCCCCGACTCATGCAACAGTTCTGGAATACGCAGATGGACGCAGGCGTACATGATCTGCGAATAGACAAACCCCGCCACGATGTCGAACATCCGGCGGGCGCGGTGACGAGCAACGGGGCGAGTCAGAGGGAATGCGGCCGCCCATCGCTGAAACCGGGGGCTGGACAGCACCCGGTTACGCAGAACCAGAAAATGACCCCGCCAGAGGGCCTCCCGGGAAAAGGACTTCAGCCTCCCTGGCCAGCGCGCCATGACCGGATCAGGCAGCCTGCTGGGCCAGTTCCTTGGGCAGGAACTTGGCGGCCTTCTTCATCAACAGCACGCGCAGTTCCGCCTCCCCTGGGCAGGCGGGGATGGAGGCCATGGCCTCGTCAAGTAACTGCTTGAGGTACTTGGTAGCGCCCTTGATACCGTGGGTGGCCACCGCATTGGGACGACCCAGGGCCTCATCCTGGCCCACCGGCTTGCCCAGTTCCTCCGGATTGGATGCCACGTCGCGCAGATCATCCGCCACCTGGAAGGCCTCGCCCAGCTTTTCACCCAGGGCTCGCCAGCCGGCAGACTCATGGCCCGCGGCCACGGCACCGGCCATGGTAGCGGCGGCGAACAGGGCGCCGGTCTTGGCCCGCTGGTACTGGGCCAGATCCACGTTCGGTTCACATTCCCAGGCCTGGCCAGGGATGATGCCGGAGGGCACACTGACGCCCTGCCCCACGGTCAGCAGCAAGGGGGACAGACGTTCGGGGCGTTGGGTAGCGCTGTGTACCAGCGTCTCCATGGCCATGATGATCAGCGCATCCCCCGCCAGCACCGCCAGACGCTCGCCATAGGCCGCATGGACCGAGGGCTTGCCGCGACGCATGTCGGCATTATCAAAACAAGGCAGATCATCGTGCACCAACGAGGCACAGTGCATGAGTTCTATGGACGCGGCCGCCGCATCGGCAAGTTCCGGTGCATCATCACCGCATGCCTGGGCCACGGCGATGCACAACTGGGGACGGATCCTGGCGCCACCAGGAAAGACCGAATACCTCAACGCCTCGGCGAGCAGCGGCGGACAGGCCGGGGTCTCCCCGCGGGCCAACGCCTGGTTCAAAGCCTGCTCAATCCGCGTCATGGCATCCATGGTTTGCCTCCGCCCCGTAGTGTAAGGTTAGGTTGTCACTTATGCTTGGTGCTCAGCATAGACACAACCCCCGGCCGAGTCAAAGGCCTTTGCAGGAGGCAGCAACTCAGGTGCGCAATCCCAAGGCAATCATTGTCGGCGCCGGCATTGCCGGACTGGCCGCGGCACTGGAACTGAACCGGCAGGGCATCGAGGTCCTTGTCCTGGAAAAAGCCGCCACCCCCGGGGGCAAGATCCGCGAAGTCGTGGTGGACGGCGCCCCCATCGACTCCGGACCCACCGTCTTCACCATGCGCTGGGTGTTCGACCAGTTGTTCGAGGCCGCGGGCACCCGACTGGATGAACACATCCGCCTCAAGCCGCTGGAGATCCTGGCACGTCACGCCTGGAACGAGCATGAGCGACTTGACCTGTTTGCCGACCCGGAACGCTCCGCCGCGGCCATCGGCACCTTCTCGGGACCCGATGAAGCCCAACGATTCAAGGAATTCTGCCAGCGGGCCAAGCGAACCTATCGCACCCTTGAAGATATCTTCATACGGGATTCCCGCCCCACGCCCGCGGGCCTGGTGAGCCGCTCAGGCCTCAGGGGCATCGGCGACCTGATTCGGATATCCCCCTATGACACCCTCTGGCGTGCCCTGGGCAAGCATTTTCACGATCCCAGGCTACGCCAGCTATTCGGTCGTTACTCCACCTATTGCGGCTCTTCTCCCTATCAGGCACCCGCCACCCTGATGCTCATCGCCCACGTGGAGCAGGAGGGGGTCTGGAGCGTGGAAGGCGGCATGTCCCGCCTGCCCGAAGCACTTTATAAACTGGCTGCCGCCCAGGGTGTGCAATTCCTTTTCGATACTCGGGTCAGTCGCATCAACATTCGGGCGGGACAGGCCTGCGGGGTCACCCTGGGCGAGAACGAATCCCTGGATTCGGATCTGGTGATCTTCAACGGAGATGTGAGTGCCCTGGCGCGAGGTCGCCTGGGCCTCGACGTGGCGGGCGCCACGCAGGGACCCGAGCCCGGACAGCGCTCCCTGTCCGCCCTGACCTGGAGCCTGAAGGCCACCCCCCAGGGTTTTCCCCTGATCCGGCACAACGTCTTCTTCTCCAGGGATTATCAGGCAGAGTTCCGGGACATCTTTGAACATCATCGCCTGCCCGGAGAACCCACGGTCTACATCTGTGCCCAGGATCGCACGGATGATGATTGTCACGGACAATCCGGCGCGGAGCGGTTACTCTGCCTGGTCAACGCTCCGCCAATCGGCGATCAACATCACTACAAACCCACGGAGATTGCCCAATGCGAGGAGAGCACCTTCAGGCTCTTGGCGCGCTGTGGCCTGCAGATCGACCTGAACGAATCGCCACACCTGATCACCACGCCGACGGACTTCGAGCACCTGTTCCCGGCGACGGGAGGCGCTCTCTACGGCCGGGCGACCCATGGATGGCGAGCGTCGTTCGACCGACCCGGGAGTCGCAGCCGGATACCGGGGCTGTACCTGGCGGGGGGCAGCGTGCATCCGGGAGCGGGTGTGCCCATGGCAACCCTGTCGGGACGACTGGCGGCACGGACCGTGATACAGGACCTGACTTCTCGGAGACGGTGACACCGGGCGGCTATCTGTGGTGGTACCTGGATGCCTGGAGTGACGACGGTCGTCACGGCATCACCCTGATCGCCTTCGTCGGCAGCGTCTTTTCGCCCTACTACGCCCTTGCCCGACGCCGCGGCACGGCAGATCCCGATCATCATGTCTCGATCAACGTCGCCCTCTACGGCAATGCACCCCGGCGCTGGGCCATGACCGAGCGCGGCCGCGGCGATCTGCAAAGGGATCGGGACAACCTGGTGATCGGACCCAGTGCCCTGGAATGGGGCCCGGACGGCTTGACGGTGCATCTAAACGAGATCACCGCCCCTCTCCCCTCCCGCATCCGCGGCACCATCAGGCTTCGTCCCGAGGCGCTGGCGGCCAGAAGCTATACCCTGGACCAGCAGGAGCGCCATCACTGGCGCCCCATCGCTCCCTGCGCACGCGTGGAAGTGGATCTGCAACAACCGGGGCTGCGCTGGCTGGGCCACGGCTACATGGACAGCAACATCGGGACCGAACCCCTGGAGCAAGGCTTTCGGTACTGGGACTGGTCGCGGGCCGTCATGCCCAACGGGGACACCGTGGTGCTCTACGAGGCGACCCAGAGGGATGACCAGGAGCGAATGCTGACCCTGCGTTTCGACCCCCGCGGCGGAGTCCGGGATGTCGAACCCCCACGGCGCCAGGGGCTGCCGACCTCCGCATGGTGGCGGATCGACCGGGCCACCCGGGCGGATGACGGCCGGGCCGCGGTCCGACAGACCCTGACGGATACCCCTTTCTACGTGCGCTCATTGCTGGATACCCGCATTGAAGGGGAACCGGGGCTGGCATTTCATGAGAGCCTGTCCCTGGAGCGTTTCGAGACCACCGTGGTGCAGCTTATGCTGCCGTTCCGGATGCCTCGCAGGGCCAGAGGCTAAAAAGAATCGGGCCGGGTACGAAACCCGGCCCGACGGCGGCACAAGACTCAGCCGGCCACCGGCGTCCCGCCACCCGGCCCCGTGCGGGAGACACGGGCAGTACGCGGCGAACGGCGATCCTGCTCCTCAAGCCGCTGAAACAGGTTGTGCAGCCACATGATACGGTCTTCGACCCGCCCCATGCCCACGCCCTGGGGACGGATTTCCCGGGTGAGCACTTCCTGCTCCCGCACCGCATCCACCAGAAAACGATTGGCCTCCAGCGGATCTTCCGAGAGGATCTCCTTGATCACGCGAAGATCATCGCTACCCCAGCGTCGGGACATGGAGTACAGCGCCAGCACCTTGCGAACGGGGGATGTCACCGCGCGCCGGGAGATGGAATCGTAGCCGTTACGCTCCACTTCCCGACCGATTTCGGAATAGAGGGCAGCGGCGGCCTGCATGCCCTTGCGACAGGATGGTGGCAGGGCATGAATTCCCACGGCGCCCCGCTCGTAAAGCACATCCGCGGCCTTGAGTAGTCGCTGCACGATCTCTCCCATCTCCGGGGTGAAGCGCGGATTGGCAAGAAATTCGTCCGGGTCGATCCCCTTCTCCCGCAACCAGTCCAGCGGCAGATAAATACGGCCGTTACGGGCATCCTCGCCCACGTCGCGGGCAATGTTGGTGAGCTGCATGGCCACCCCCAGATCACAGGCCCGGGCCAGGGCGTCGGGCGAGCGCACCCCCATCACCAGAGTCATCATGGCGCCGACGGTGCCGGCCACCCGGGAGCCGTAGGCCTCCAGGGAGGCAAGATCGGGATAGCGGTGTCCCTGGGTATCCCACTCAAACCCTTCCAGCAGGGCCTGGGGCAACGCCTTGGGAATGGAATAGCGCCTCACCACCTCGGTGAAGGCACGATCCGCCGGAATGTCCATGGGCTTGCCGTCGTAGATGGCATCCAGACGTGCCTGCATGCGCTCCAGGCCGTCGCCCCGCTCGTCCAGGTCGATGGCGTCATCCGCAAGGCGACAGAAGGCATACATGGCGGTGGCCGGCCGACGGATATGCTGGGGCAGGAACATGGAAGCGGCATAGAACGACCGGGAGCCGTCACACAGCAATGACCGGCAGGCCGCCGCGTCGGCGGCGCGCCGGGACATGCGCTTTTCGGAGGATCTGAGCTTGATCATGAGGCACCTTTGATAGTCGCTGCATCCGGAACCACCCGGTCCAGCACCTTGGCCGAGGAGATCACACCCGGCAGTCCGGCCCCGGGATGGGTGCCGGCACCAACCAGGTAGAGCCGGTCCACATCCTCACTCTGATTGTGAGGACGGAACCAGGCACTCTGGGTCAGGATGGGCTCCAGTCCGAAGGCGGCCCCCCTGAAGGAAGACAGGGTGTTCTGGAAATAAGGCGGAGTGATCATGTGAGAAGCCACCACCTGGTTTTCCAGATCCGGCAGCACGTGTTCCGAGAGGTATTGTTCGATCTTGCGGCGATAGGGTTCGGCCTGCTGCTGCCAATCCACACCGCTTTCCATGTGGGGAACGGGCGACAGCACATAGAAGGTGTCGCAACCCTCCGGGGCAAGGGAAGGATCGGTCTTGGTGGGACGATGGAGATACAGGCTGAAATCTTCCGCCAGGACCTTGCGGTCGAAGATGTCATCCAACAACTCCCGATAGCGCGGTCCCAGAATGATGGAATGGTGCGGGACATCCTCATAGCGCTTTTTGGTACCGAAGTACCAGACCATCAGACTCATGGAATAACGGGAACGCTCGATACGCCGATTGGTCCACTTGCGACGGGCGCTTTCCGGCACCAGATAACGGTAGGTGGCGGCGGAATCGGCGTTGGACACCACCACATCGGCGGCGATGGTCTCGCCGGAGGCCAGCCGTACACCCGTGGCGCGACCGTTCTCCACCAGGATCTGCCGCACTTCCTGATTGCAGCGCACCACATTGCCCTGCCCTTCGATCAGACCCACCAGACCCTTGACGATATGGCCGGTTCCACCCATGGCGGAATGGACGCCGAAACGCCGTTCCAGATAGGAAATCAAGGTGTAGGCCGATGTGGTCCTGAAGGGGTTGCCGCCCACCAGCAGGGGATGGAAGCTCAGTACCTGCTGCAGACGGGGATTCTTGATGTGCTTGGCCACCAATCCACAGACACTGCGGTCGGCCCGCAACCTGAGCAGCTCCGGCACCACCTTGGCCATGTCGGTCCAGGAATTGAAGGGCACATGGGCCAGTTTTTCGAAGCCAACCCGGTAGTTGGCCTCGCTGTCGCGCATGTAGGCATCGTAGCCGTTCAGATCGTCAGGGGAGAAACGGGCCACCTCGGCGCGCACGGCCTCCACGTCGGCCCAGTAATTGAAGACTTCGCCGTCGTGGAAGCGGATCTGATAGAACGGATCCATGGGGCGCAGATCCACGTCGTCTTCCATGCGCCGCCCACAAAGCTGCCAGAGTTCTTCAAGCACGAAGGGGGCCGTCACGATGGTGGGGCCAGCGTCGAAGGTGAAGCCGTCCTTGCGGAAGACATAGGCGCGCCCGCCCGGCGCATCCAGCTTTTCCAATACGGTCACTCGGTAGCCTCGGGCGCCCAGGCGGATGGCGGCGGCCAGGCCGCCGAAACCGCTGCCGATGACCACGGCATGAGGGGCATCCGGGTTGGCGTGAGAGGAGGCTGTTGCGGAATGAGGTTCTACCACCGTGGACACAGAGCAACCCTATCAACTGTAAGTATTGCTTGACAGTCTAGCAGGGAGATACGGGGCATACCATACGAGAGAAGCGCATTTGAACCGGGTAAATGCACATTACATGAGGCACGTCATTCCCTTCATGAACATGCCGAAAACGGCTCCAGCAACAAAGCCTCGAACAGGTCCGGACGTTCCTCATGAGCCAGATGCCCCAGCCCTGGCAGGGTTACCAGGCGTGCCTGGGGTAGTAGCGCCTGCACCCGTCGCGACTCCGAGGGCGGCACGGTACGGTCATTACCGCCGACCACCTGAACCAACGGCACCGACAGACGGGACAGGTCCCGGGCCAGGGGATGCAGGTCCCAGTTCACCATCATGTTGAGGGTCCCACCCACATGCCCGGGACTGCGCACCAGACGCCCGTACAGCTCCAGGCCTCGGGCATCCACCCGCGAACCGGTTCCCCGCAGCAATCCTTCCAGGGCACGACGGTCCGTGGCCCGCCAGGCCACGTAATGGGGGATGAAGGGAATCATGGAGAGGACACGCGCCGAGGCGCTGAAGAACAGGCTCACCGTACCCGGCAAGGGGAGCATGACCCCGTTGATGCTCACCAGGGCCCGGGGCGCAATGTGTCCGTCAAGACACATGCGGGCCAGCACCGCGGCCCCGGCGGAATGCCCGGCCACCAGGACCGGAGAAAGGTGCATCTGCTTGAGCAGCGCCGCCAGGGACACCGCCATGCCCGGCAGGGCAAACCCGGCAAAGCGCGCCGGTGGAGAGGAGAACCCATGCCCCGGCAGATCCGGCGCGATCACCGTGAAGTGACGGGCCAGCAGGGGCATGAGATCACGCCAGCTATGGGAGGCGGCACCGGTGCCGTGAACCAGCAGGATCGGTGGCCCTTCCCCCATACACTGCACATGCCAGCGCAGACCACCGGCCTCGACAAACCGGCTGGCGTCACGGTGCGGCCAATCATGACCATCCCGCGTCCAGTCCAGCCGGCCTGTCATGACGGCCCCTTAACTGCTGGCCGCCTGCACCGCCGAGGACAGCGTGGCCGCATCGGCGTAGGGCAAGGGCAGATAGCGGGCGTTCATGGCCTGGGACAGTTCCTGGGCGGAACGCTGGGGTCGGGGAGAAGTGTCCACCAGAATGGTGGTGAAGTTCTCCTGCGCCAGCACCCGCGCCGCGGCCACGGCATCCTCCATGGCCTTGGGTCGACCGGGCTTGCCTTCCCGGTCGATATTGGCCCGACCATCGGTCAGGAACACCGCCACCGGCGTCTCGCCTCGACGCTTCACCGCCTCGGCCAGTTCACGCACGGCATCGATGGCGGCGGCCAGGGGCGTACCGCCGCCGCCCGGCAAACCGGCCAGGCTGCGCTTGGCCCGCACCAGGGAACGGGTGGGCGGGAGCAGCAACTCGGCCCCCTGCCCCCGGAAAGCAATCAACCCGACCCGGTCACGACGCACATAGCAGTCCGCCAGCAATAACTCCACCGCCCCCTTGGCTTCGGCCAGACGATGCAGGGCCGCGGAACCGGAGGCATCCACCGCAAAGATGGTGGTGGTCTCGGTGCGCTGCTTGAAGCGGGTAATGCGAAAATCATCCCGCCGCACATGCACTCGCGGTCCCTTGACGGCGCCACTGGCCAGGGCCTGTGCCCGCCGCAGGGGCTGCCAGGGCGCCGCCGCCCGCAACGTCTCGATGACGTTGAGCCGGGCGCCGGCACGGATCTCCCCCCGGCGGGTGCCGATGGGGCGCCCGCGGGACTTGCCCTGCTGCAATGCCCCCGCCTTGCCGGCGGAACCGGAGCGGCTGCGCAGGGCACCCAGCTGCAACTGGGCCAGTAGCCCAGCCGGCAGGGCGGCCTTGGCGGCCTCCAGCACCCGGTCTTCCAGGGGCTTATCCAGATCCTGCTGGGTCTGCTGATCCTCGCCTTCCGGCGGCGGCTCGTCCGGTGGCTGCTGCTCCGGTGGCGGTGCCTCCTCCTGCTGGTCCTCCGGCGGCTCCATGGGCGGCAACCGGGTGGCACGGGGGGCCAACACCAGTCGCCCGGCCAGGGTCGCGTCATCGTCGGAGACCTGGGTACGACCATCCAGGGCGGCGGCCGCGCGGGCCACCCTCAGGGCCAGGAACGGGATGCGCAGGGACGCAATGCCCAGTGCCATGGCGGCCCCGCACAGGGCCTCCAGCACGGAATCCCCCGCTTCCACCTGGGGCAACAGGTTGCGAGCGGCAACGATGTCGTCCACGGTCCAGAAGGGCTCTTCCACATCCCGGATACCCACGGGCACGATGTCCACCTGGAAGGCCAGCCGGTCGGTGAGCACCACCGGCACCACCTCGTCATCGGTGACACCTTCGTCCAGGGCCACCACCCCGAACCGGGTGGGCACCCTTAGACCCAGACCGTCCCGTTCCAGCAGGACCTCATGGGAATCCATCACCGCGGCAATGCGACCGGCGGTGGCCACGGTCAGGCGCTCGGCCATGGCCGCCACCGCGACGCCGCCATCACACTCCGCCAGCAATCCCCGCTCGGCAATGGGCTTGCCGGCCTTGAGGGTCGCGGCCAGATCCAGGCCACCGAGCAGGCGGCCGTCGGCAATGTGCAATGGCAGACGACGCATGGGAGAGGTCGACGGCAGCAGCTGACGCAACTGTTCCAGCCAGCGTTCACGGACCGGGCCGGCGTGGGCACGCAGCACCAGACCACCGCAACCGGCCGGATCGACGGCAAACAGGCCGGCCGCAATGCCGGCCGCCGCCCACGGTGTCAGTTCGGGTGCGCGCGGATCGGTCATGCGTCGAACATTTCCACGATGGCCCGCTCCACACGCACCGTGGAGCCCGCGTCGTCCAGCGGGTTGCGGCGCAGACGATGGCGCAGGGCCGGCGGGGCGATGCGGCGCAGGTGTTCGTCGGTCACTTCCTTGTCGCCCTGGAAGGCGGCCAGGGCGCGGGCGGCGCGGATCAGGGTCAGTTCACCGCGCAGGCCATCGGTGCCCAGCTTCAGACACAACTGCGCTGCCCGCTCCAGGGCCACGTCGGGGACCACCACTTCGGGCAGCAGGGCACGGCCGTCGACGAGCTGCTTGCGCAACTTGGCATCCTGACGCTTCCACTTCTGGGTGAAGCCTTCCGGATCCTTTTCGAAGGCATCGCGGCGACGCACCACCTCGATGCGGGTGGGCAGATCGGTGGGGGTGGTGATCTCGACGGACAGGCCGAAGCGATCCAGCAGCTGGGGACGCAGTTCCCCCTCTTCCGGGTTACCGCTACCGATGAGCACGAACTTGGCGGGGTGGCGGATACTCAGGCCTTCACGCTCCACCACGTTCTCGCCGGACGCGGCCACGTCCAGCAACAGATCCACCAGGTGGTCTTCCAGCAGGTTGACCTCGTCGATGTACAAAAAGCCGCGATGGGCGCGAGCCAGCAGGCCCGGTTCGAAGGCTTTTTCGCCCTGGGTGAGGGCCCGCTCCAGATCCAGGGCACCCACCACCCGATCTTCGGTCACGCCCAGGGGCATGTCCACCACGGGCACCGGCACCTTGCGGGTCTTGGGCTTATCCTTGGCATCAGGGCCTTCACAGACGCCGCACAGACCGGCACGCTTGTCCAGTGCGCAACCGTAGGGGCAGTTGACGACCGCCTCCATGGGAGGCAGCAACGCAGCCAGTGCACGTACCGTGGTGGATTTACCCGTGCCCCGATCTCCGAATACCAGCACACCGCCGATACTGGAGTCGATGGCAGAGATGAGGAGGGCGAGTTTCATCTCGTCCTGCGCGACAATCGCCGAAAACGGAAACGTCAAAGCCATAGTCTGTCTGTTCTGCCTTAAGGTAGCGGCCGGGCGGCCACGGCACGCGGCGCCCATGCCGGGATGAGGCTCCGCCCTGGCCCGGTCATGCACCGGGTCAACGCCGAGCGTTGAGAGATACCCCATGTTGACCCCGGCGCAGCCGGAACCCCAGGGGACCCGTTCCCAGATCAAGGGCGTAATGTTCCCCTAATTGACACAAAAAGACAAAGGGCGATTGTCATGCAAATGACGTGGCAGGGGTGATGCGGGATTTTGCGGGGACATTTCATGCCGACCGCACAAACATCGTGTCCCCCGGCTTGCCGGGGGGACACGGACATGGGACTTACTTGTTCAGTGCACGCAGCATCCAGGCGGTCTTTTCGTGGATGCGCATGCGATCGGAGGCCAGGGCGGAGGTGGATTCATCACCGGCTTCCTGGGACAGCTTGAGGACGTCGCGGCAGGTCTTCACCACCTGCTCGTGGCCCACGGTCAGCAGGTCCACCATTTCCTTGGCGGGCGGCACGCCCTCCACTTCCTGGATGCTGCTCAGGCGGGCGAATTCCTGGTAAGTCCCCGGGGCGGGCACATCCAGGGCACGGATGCGCTCGGCGATGTCGTCCACGGCGGTGGCCAGTTCGGTGTAATGCTCCTCGAACATCAGGTGCAGGTCACGGAACTGGGGACCCACCACGTTCCAGTGGAAATTGTGGGTCTGCAGATAGAGGGTGTAGGAGTCGGCCAGCAGGCGCTTGAGGCCTTCGGCGATCTCGACTCTGTCCTGCTCCTTGATACCGATATCGATCTGGGTCACAGCATGTACTCCTAAGTGAGTGTTGGTGTTATCTGATCAGCCTGAAATGAAGAAGACCCTGACGGCCCGCGAAAATTCCGGCCAATATGAACATATGCCCTAATCATAACCCAGGACGGCCCGCCGGTGGAGGCCCGGAAAACTCTCCCTGCAGCACTTCGGCCACCGTGAAGAAGGAACCGAAGACGATAATCCGGTCTTCGGGGCCGGCCGCCGCCAGCGCCGCCCGGCAGGCCTGCTCCACCGATGCATGGGACTGCACCGGTTGCCGCGTGAGCACCGCCACGCGTTCCGCCAGCACACCGGCTTCCAGGGCACGCTCGGTGCGGGGCGCGGCCACATGCCAGTCATGAATCACCTCCAGCAGGGGATGCAGGATGCCTTCCACATCTTTATCAGCCATCACCCCCATCACCGCCAGGGTACGTCCCCGGCAGGGCACGCCCAAGAGGTTCAGGGCCAGGCTTTCCGCCCCCTGGGGATTGTGGGCCACATCCACCCACAATGCCGGGGCTTCCCGCAACAGCTGAAAACGGCCGGGTAGACGTGCCGTGGCCAACCCCCGGCCAACCGCATCCTGCGTCACGGGCAGGCGTTCCCGCAGAGACACTACCGCCGTGATCGCCGATGAGGCATTGCGGTACTGCACACTCCCGGACAGTGCCGGCGCGGGCAATCCCTCCAGCACCAGACCCACACCCCGGTATTGCCAGGTATCCGTGCGCGATCCGGTCAGCGGGGCAAAATCCCGCCCGGCCAGCAGCAGGCGGGCACCGATCCCGTCGGCATGGGCCAGCAGACGGGCCGGCGGGTCGGCATCACCGCAGACGGCCACGCGACCGCCCCGGAAGATACCGGCCTTTTCAAAACCGATGGACTCCCGATCGTCCCCCAGAAAGGCCTGATGATCGATACCCACCGCAGTGACCACGGCCACGTCCGCATCCAGGATATTGACCGCATCCAGACGCCCGCCCAGCCCCACCTCCAGCACCATCACATCCACCCGCTCGCGGCGGAACAGCCACAGGGCGGCCAGGGTGCCGAATTCGAAATAGCTGAGACTGATCTCGCCCCTGGCCCGGTCAATGGCGGCGAAGGCCTCGCAGATGGGCGCGTCCGCCACCGGGCGGCCATCAATACGGATACGTTCGTTGTAATGGATCAGGTGGGGCGAGGTATAGCAGCCCACCCGGTATCCCGCCGCCAGGTAGATGGCCTCCAGCATGGCCACCGTGGAGCCCTTGCCGTTGGTGCCACCCACGATGACGACAGGCATAGGGGCGGGCCTGAGCTGCAATCGATCGGCCACTTCGGCCACCCGCTCCAGACCCAGGTCAATGGCCCGGGTGTGGGCCTGTTCCTGCCAGGCCAGCCAGGCCGCCAGCGTGTGGTGGCGCGGCCCGGCAAAGGCTGGGGTGGTCATCCTTGGTGACCCTGCCCCTGAGGCGCGGACTGGGCACCCGCTTCACCGCCGCCTTCCGTCCGGTCGCCGTCATTCTCGGCGCCGCGGCCTTCCGCCTTCTCCTTGTCATCATCTTCTACCGGCACCGGCACATCCGGTGCGGGCTGATGGGTCAGCATGGCCAGCAGCTTGCCCAGGCGGGGCCGCATCTGCCGACGGTCGATGATGAGGTCCACCGCCCCGTGTTCCACCAGGAACTCGGCCCGCTGGAAACCTTCCGGCAGAGTCTCGCGCACAGTCTGCTTGATCACACGGGGACCGGCAAATCCGATCAAGGCACCGGGCTCGGCGGCATTCACATCACCCAGCATCGCCAGACTGGCGGACACGCCGCCCATGGTGGGATCGGTCATGACGGAAATGAAGGGCAGCCCCTCTTCCTTCAGGCGCGCCAGAGCGGCGCTGGTCTTGGCCATCTGCATGAGGGAGAACAGGGCCTCCTGCATACGGGCGCCGCCGCTGGCGGAGAAGCAGACCATGGGGCAGCGGGCCTCAATGGCGGCATTCACGCCGCGCACGAAACGCTCGCCCACCACGGACCCCATGGAACCGCCCATGAAATTGAAGTTGAAGGCCGCCGCCACCACCGGCATGCCGAACAGTTGGCCCTGCATGACCACCAGGGCATCCTTCTCGCCCGTGGTCTTCTGGGCCGCCACCAGACGATCCTTGTAGCGCTTGCTGTCACGGAATTTCAGCATGTCCACCGGTTCGATCTGGGCACCGATCTCCTGGCGCTCGCCTTCGTCCAGAAAGGCTTCCAGACGCCGGCGGGCGTTGATGCGCATGTGGAAACCGCACTTGGGGCAGACTTCCAGATTGCGCTCCACCTCGGGGCGGTACAGAGTGGCGGAACAGCCATCGCAACGCAGCCACAGACCTTCGGGCACCGCCCGCTTGTTGGTGGCGTCGGTGCGGATCCGGGAAGGAACGAGTTTTTCAAACCAGCTCATGGGCGATCGTCAACGTTTGGATGAATGAATCGGGGTCCCGGCTCAGGCTGGGGTCGCGGTGGTGGCCTGATCCATGGCACGACGCATTCCGGCCAGCACCTGGGCCACTTCACGACGCCCGGCGGCGGGGTCGTCGGCATGGGCGGCGATACGCTTGACCAGGGCACTGCCCACCACCACGGCATCGGCGATCCGGGACACCTTGGCGGCGGCCTCGGCGTCACTGATGCCGAAACCCACCCCCACCGGCAGGTCGGTCTGGCGACGGATCGGGGCCAGCTTTTGGGCCACGGCGTCCACATCCAGGGTGGCGGCCCCGGTGACGCCCTTGAGAGAGACGTAATAGACAAACCCGGCGGCCACTTCGCTCACGCTGCGGATGCGGGCCTCATGGCTGGTGGGCGCCAGCAGGAAGATGGGGTCAACACCGTGGCGCTTCAAGGCGCCGGCCAGCTCCGCGCTCTCCTCCGGCGGCAGGTCCACGGTCAGCACGCCGTCCACGCCGGCCCGGGCGGCCTCATCGGCCAGGGTCTCATAGCCCATGATCTCCACCGGATTGAGATACCCCATCAGGACCACCGGGGTCTCGATGTTGTCGCGCCGGAACTCGCGCACCATCTCCAGCACCTTGCGCAGGCTGACACGGTGCTTGAGGGCCCGCTCGCAGGCCTGCTGGATCACCGGACCGTCGGCCATGGGATCGGAAAAGGGCACTCCCAGTTCGATGATGTCGGCACCGGCCGCCACCATCTCGTGCATCAGGGGCACGGTGTTGCCCGGCTCCGGGTCACCGGCGGTGATGTAGGGGATCAGGGCCTTGCGGCCACGGGCCTTGAGGGCTTCAAAATGGGCGGCGATGCGGCTCACAGTTCGATCCCCTCCAGACGGGCTACGGTGTTGATGTCCTTGTCGCCCCGGCCGGACAGATTGATGATGATGCCCTGCTCCGGGTCCAGGGTCGGTGCCAGCTTGAGGCCGTAGGCGACGGCATGGCTGGATTCCAGGGCGGGGATGATGCCCTCGGTGCGGGTCAGGCGGTGGAAGGCATCCATGGCCTCCCGATCGGTGATGGGCACGTAACGCACCCGACCCACGTCCTTGAGCCAGGCGTGCTCCGGGCCCACGCCCGGGTAATCCAGGCCGGCGGAGACGGAATGGGTCTCGATGATCTGACCGTCCTCGTCCTCCATCAGATAGGTGCGGTTGCCATGCAGCACACCGGGTCTGCCGGCACACAGGGGCGCGGAATGGCGCCCGGTATCGATACCGTCACCGGCGGCCTCCACGCCGTACATGACCACGCCCTCGTCGGCGAGGAAGGGATGGAACAGGCCGATGGCGTTGGAACCGCCGCCCACGCAGGCCACCAGGGCATCGGGCAGCCGGCCTTCAGCGGCCTGGTACTGTTCGCGGGCCTCGCGGCCGATGATGGCCTGGAAATCACGCACCATGGCGGGATAGGGGTGGGGGCCGGCCACGGTGCCGATGATGTAGAACGTGTTGTCCACGTGGGTGACCCAGTCCCGCATGGCCTCGTTGAGGGCGTCCTTGAGGGTGCGGGAACCGGAAGTGACCGGCACCACCCGGGCGCCCAGCAGGCGCATGCGGTAGACATTGGGGGCCTGGCGCTGGATGTCCTCGGCGCCCATGTAGACCACGCATTCCAGCCCCAGCCGGGCCGCCACGGTGGCGGTGGCCACGCCGTGCTGACCGGCGCCGGTTTCGGCGATGATGCGGGTCTTGCCCATGCGCTTGGCCAGCAGGGCCTGGCCGATGGTGTTGTTCACCTTGTGGGCGCCGGTGTGATTGAGATCTTCCCGCTTGAGATAGACCTTGGCCCCACCCAGCTCCCGGGTCAGTCGCTCGGCCAGGTAGAGGGGGCTGGGGCGCCCCACGTAATGGGCCAGGTCCTGGTCAAGCTCTGCCAGGAACTGCGGGTCCTGGAGATAACGCTGATAGGCCGCCTGCAGTTCCAGCAGGGGTTCCATCAGGGTCTCGGAAACGAAACGGCCGCCATAGGGCCCGAAATGCCCGCGGGCATCCGGGAAGGCACGCCAGTCCGGCGTCTGTTCAGGCTTGATCACGGTCGACACGTAATACCTCGCTGATGAATCGGGTCATGCGTTCCGGGTCCTTCAGGCCGGGGGCCGACTCCACGCCGCTGCTCACATCCACCGCCCAGGGGCGGGTTTGTTGCACGGCGGCGGCCACGTTGTCCGGATGGAGTCCGCCGGCCAGGATCAGGGGGCGTGTTGCCCGGTCAGGCCAGCTGGACCAGTCGAAGGTCTTGCCGGTCCCGCCCACCTGACCGGCGCCATGGCTGTCCAGCAAAAAGCCCAGGGCGCCGGGATGACGGTCCATGTATTCGCCCACGGCCACGGGCTCGGCCATGGGAATGGCCTTGATGTAATCCAGACCGAAGGACTCGCAGTAATCCGGGGGTTCATTCCCATGGAACTGCAACAGGTCCAGGCTGACCCGGGCCAGCACCTCACGCACCCACTGGGCATCCGCATTCACGAACAGGCCGACCCGGGTGACGAACGGGGCTTCCACGGCGGCAATGGCGCGGGCCTGATCCGGGGTGACGGCGCGCGGGCTGCGCGCGTAGAACACCAGCCCGAGGGCGTCCGCGCCCGCCTGCACGGCGGCCCGGGCGTCCTCAGGTCGGGTGATGCCGCAGATCTTGATACGGGTGCGCATGGAGGCCAGCCTGGTGAACCGAGTCGCCAAGCGTACCAGAAAAGGGAACGGGCATCAGCAGGTTGCCTGCCGGTCTCAGAACTGCTTGACGCGGATCTTCAGGGTCTGGATCCGATAGGCGATCTGGCGCGGGGTCATCCCCAGCAGGCGGGCCGCCTTGGCCTGGACCCAGCCCGCCTGTTCCAGGGCGGCGATCACCCGCTCCCGCTCGTCCAGCTCCGGATCATCCAGATCCGTTTCCGGAGGCGGGGCGACGGCCTTGCGCGCCGACGGCAGCTTCTCTTCCAGCCCCGTGAGCTGGATTGCATCCAGATCGATGGTTCCGGTCTCGCTCATGATGGCCGCCCGTTCCAGGCAGTTCTCCAGTTCGCGCACGTTCCCCGGCCAGTCGTGGCGCATCAGGGTGCGAATGGCACCATCGGTGATGTCCAGGGGCCGCCCCTGGGTCCGGGCCAGTTTGGCCACCAGGAAACGGGCCAGATCGGGGATGTCCTCGGTACGCTTGCGCAGGGCGGGCAGGAAGATGGGCATCACGTTGAGCCGGTAATACAGATCCTCGCGAAACTCCCCCTGCTCCACCTCGTCTTCCAGATGCCGGTTGGTGGCCGCCACCACCCGCACGTCCACCTTGAGGGTACGGGTGCCACCCACCCGCTCGAACTCGCCTTCCTGCAGCACCCTCAGCAGCTTGGCCTGGAAGGCCTGGGAGATCTCGCCGATCTCGTCAAGGAAGATGGTGCCGCCGTCAGCCTGCTCGAACCGCCCCTTGCGTTGGGCCACGGCACCGGTAAAGGCCCCCTTTTCATGGCCGAACAGCTCGCTTTCCAGCAGATTGTCCGGCAGGGC
Source organism: Ectothiorhodospira sp. PHS-1 (assembly GCF_000225005.1). Taxonomy (NCBI): domain Bacteria; kingdom Pseudomonadati; phylum Pseudomonadota; class Gammaproteobacteria; order Chromatiales; family Ectothiorhodospiraceae; genus Ectothiorhodospira; species Ectothiorhodospira sp. PHS-1. The sequence continues at coordinate 33,537 of NZ_AGBG01000027.1, forward strand.
CGCGCAGTTCAGCTTGATGAAGGGGCCATTGGCCCGGGAAGAATTGTAATGGATGGCGTTGGCGATCAGCTCCTTGCCGGTGCCGGTCTCGCCCCGGATCAGCACCGTAGTATGCCATTTGGCCACCTGACGGACCTGCTCGAATACCCGGCGCATCTCCCGGGAATGCCCCACCACATTATCCAGATGATAGCCGCTGCGTACTTCCCGGCGCAGACGATCCCGCTCGTCGGTCAGCGCCTGGCGTTCCTTTTCCAGGTCCCAGGCACGGCGCACGGTCTGCGCCAGCAGGTTAGCCACCATCTCCAGGAAACGGGCCCGCTCTGTGAGCAGCCCGTCATCGGCGGCCGGCTGGGCGGCCAGTACGCCAATGGGGGGTTCGCCCCCTACCTGAATGGGCACGCCGACAAAAGGCAACTCCGGAACATACAAACGCAGGCGATCCAGAAACCGGGGCTCGTCGGCGATACGCCGGATCACCAGGGTATCGCCCTCCTTCAGGATCGCCCCCACCACCCCCTCGCCGGGACGGTAACGTACCTTTTCCAGTTGCTCGCGGTGACCGGTATGGGCGGCGCCCACCATCAGTTCGCCGCTGGAAGGGTCCAGTAACGACACCATGCCTCGCTGCATGTCGGCAGCCTCGTGCAGCACATGAAGCACGTCGGAGAGGATCTCGTGCAGATCCGCCGAACGACTGAGCACCTGGCTCACCTGATAGAGGGCGTCCAGCTGCATCTCCACCAGGTCCGAGCGATGCTCGCCATTCTCTCTTACAGCTGAAGAAGACATTACTATGAGGCTTCCCTGAGTCAGTTCGGGTCTTGTCGTCGTGCGGCGGTGGGGAACTGCAGTCGGATACGGCAACCCTCATGACAACCCGGATCGATCTCGATCAGGCCGGCATGCTGGTTCACCACTTCCTGAACCATGGGCAGACCCATCCCGGCACGCCCGGAACGGCCCTTGGTGCTGACGAAGGGCTCGAATACCCGCAGTCGCAGATGCTCGGGAATGCCCGGGCCGGAATCCTGGATGCTCACATGCACCGCATCCCCCCGGGACTCGGTGAGGATACGGATCTCCCGGCGGCCGTCGGTGGCGCCGTCCAGGGCATCCAGGGCGTTGTCCACCAGTTGCTTGAACATGCCCCGCAGCCGCCCCTCCCGGCCCAGCACATTGGGCAATACCGGCGCCGGTTGCCAGTCCACCACCACCCCGGAGGCCAGCAGGCGCCGGGTGGAAAGCCCCAGCACCTCCCGCAGGAGGGCATTGATGTTGACTGGAATCACGGGCTCATCCCGCTCCTCGGGCATGGAGTCCTCCAGGGTCTGCAGGGCCCGGCGACCGGCGGCCAGGGCCTCCTGCAACACGTTCAGCAAGGGATCGGCGCCGCCCTCCCCCTGACGCCGACGCTCCAGCAGCTGGGTGGCGGCGGCGATCATGTTCACCGGCCCCTGCATCTGGTAAATGGCACCGGCCAGGGTTTCGCGCATGCTCTCCACCAGTTCGCCCTCCGCAGTCAGGGCGCGCAAGGCATTCATGCGCATTTCTTCCTGCTGCCGCCGGATCTCGGTGACCTCCTTGGCCACCAGCACCAAGTAACTGGCCTTGCGCGCCTCGAAAAACGAATCCGCACTGGTATCACGCTCCTTGAACCAGGTGCCGGAGCAGGAAAACCAGCGGGGGGCCCGGCCGCCACCCGGATCAAACTGCACTTCCCGATCCACGAAGCCCTGCCCCGTGCTACGGGCGGTCTCGAAGGCATCGCCCATACTCTCGGCCAGGGCGGTGAGAAATTCCCGGACCGGCTCCCGCCCGCCCATGTCACCGGCCAGTTTCTTGTATTCCTGGTTGCCCAGCACCACCTGGCCAACCTCGTCCAGCAAGGCGATGGCCACCGGCTCCGCATCCACCACCGACTCGATCAGGGCCTTCTGGTTGCGCACCTGCTGCTCCAGCCGGTGCATCTCGGTCACATCCCGGTGCATACCCAGGTAATGGCTGAGCTGACCCTGACCATCCAGCACCGGGGCAATGCTCAATTCCGCCAGGTAGCGGCTGCCGTCCTTGCGGCGGTTGACCAGCACCCCGGACCAGGGTTTGAGCTGGCGCAACCGTCCCCAGAGGGTCTCGTAGACCAGACCTGGGGTATGGCGATCCGACAGGATGGATTCGTTGCGCCCCACCACCTCTGCCACACCGTAACCGGTCACCCGCTCAAAAGCCGGATTGGCATAGAGGATGTTGGCCCGGGTATCGGTGATGGAAATGGCCACCGAGGACTGCTCCACCGCTTCAAAGAACAGGCGTGCCGGCAACACCCCCTCCGGGGTCAGGATGGTATCGGCCAGGCCCGCGACGGCGGGTTGATCGGGTCGGCTCATGGAGGTGTGTCTCCCGGGTGAGTTGGGCTGGGTTCCTGATAAACACACTGCAACATCCAGGCCAATACAAAAGGTCCGGTCTTTCCCCGAGTGAGACAGCCATGCATTGTCGCCTTCCCGACAGAACCCACATCACCCGGCCCACGCTGTCACGATCCGCACAGAGCAATACGCACCAGCACGGTGCAATTCCCCACAAGACCCCTGGATTCATGCGCCTTCATCGTGCATGAGGCGGCTGGCACACAAGATGCAATTCCTTCGTCAACCGAACCGAAGGAACCGACCGTGACCGAGTTCATGCTGCTGCTGGTGGGCACCGCCCTGGTCAACAACGTGGTGCTGGTGCAATTTCTGGGGCTGTGCCCCTTCATGGGTGTCTCCAACAAGCTGGACACGGCCCTGAGCATGGGCCTGGCCACCACCTTCGTGCTCACTCTGGCGTCCGTGGCCGGCTGGCTGCTGGAGTATTTCGTGCTGGCGCCGCTGGATCTGGGCTTTCTGCGCATTCTGTCCTTCATCCTGGTGATCGCCGCCGTGGTGCAGTTCACCGAGATGGTCATCCGCAAGACCAGCGCCGCCCTCTATCAGGTGCTGGGGATCTTCCTGCCCCTGATCACCACCAACTGCGCGGTGCTGGGCGTGGCCCTGCTCAACGTGCAGGAGGGCCACGGCTTTTTGCAGAGCGTGACCTTCGGCCTGGGCGCGGCCCTGGGCTTCACTCTGGTGATGGTGATTTTTGCCGCCCTGCGGGAACGTCTGGCCATCAGCAACGTACCGGCCGCCTTTGCCGGTGCCCCCATTGGCTTCATCGTCGCCGGTCTGTTGTCCCTGGCCTTCATGGGATTCGCCGGACTCAACTTCGCCTGACCGCGACAGGAGGAATTTCCGATGGAACCATCCCTGCTTTCCGCGATTTTCATCCTCACCACCATGGGCCTGCTGCTGGGCTACGGTCTGGGCATGGCCGCCAAATACCTGCGGGTGGATAAGGACCCCCTGGTGGACGAGATCGAGGCCCTACTGCCCGGCACCAACTGCGGCCAGTGCGGCCTGCCCGGCTGCCCCAGTGCCGCTCAGGCCCTGGCGTCCCGAGAGGCACCCGTCACCCTCTGTCCGCCGGGCGGCAAGCTCCTGGCCCAGCAACTGGCCGATAAACTGGACATCACCGTGGACCTGTCCGCCATGGGCGAGGAAGTCCCCGCCTTCGCGGTGATCGATCCCGACCACTGCAACGGCTGCACCCGTTGCTACAAGGTCTGCGCCACCGACGCCATCATGGGCGCCAACCGGCAGATCCATACGGTCTTCACCGAAGCCTGCAACGGTTGCGGCAAATGCGTGGAGGTCTGCCCCACCCAGGGCCTGACCCTGGTGCCGGAAGCCCCGAGCCTGCGCCGCTGGCACTGGCCCAAACCCAAATCGGCCTGAAGGTGCTCCCCATGTTCTCTTTCATGCGCAAGCGGCCCGCCTTCCAGGGTGGCGTCCATCCCGATGATCGCAAGCAGGCCACCAGCGGACTGCCCATCGAACCCCTGCCCATGCCGGCCCGGCTCTACCTGCCGGTACAGCAGCATATCGGTGCCGCCGCACGCCCGGTGGTCAGCGCCGGAGATATCGTCCTCAAGGGCCGGATGATCGCCCGCGGCGACGGCGCCGTGTCGGCGGCCGTACATGCCCCCACCTCCGGACGGATCCTGGCAGTGGAACCCCATCCCGCGCCCCACCCCAGCGGCCTGCCGGTGGAAACCATCGTCATCGAACCGGACGGCGAGGATCGCTGGCAGGAAGATCCGGACCCGGAACACGCCCTGAACCTGGAACCGGAAGTCATTGCCCGCCGGGTGGCCGAGGCCGGGGTGGTGGGCATGGGCGGGGCCACTTTCCCTGCCGCCATCAAGCTGAACCTGGGCTCCCGGCATCACATCGACACCCTCATCATCAACGGCTCCGAGTGCGAGCCCTATCTCACCTGTGACGACCGCCTGATGCGGGAACGCACCGATGAAGTCATCGACGGCATCCGCATCATGCGCCATGCCCTGGGGGCGTGACGCGCCCTGGTGGTGGTGGAGGACAACAAACCCGAAGCCCTGGCCGCCCTGCAGGCGCGGCTGTATGAGATGGACACCATCGAGGCCATGGCGGTCCCCACCCGTTATCCCATGGGTTCGGAAAAACACATGATCAAGGCGGTCACCGGCCGCGAGATCCCGGCCGGCAAGCTGGGGGCGGACATCGGCGTGATCGTCCACAACGTGGGGACGGCCTACGCCGTCCATCGGGCGGTGCGCATGCGCCGCCCGCTGATCTCCCGCATCGTCACCGTGGGCGGCGGCGCGGTCCGGCGACCCGCCAACCTGGAGGTCCTGCTGGGCACCCGGGTGGAAGACCTGCTGGCCCATTGCGGCGGCACCCGGCAACCACCGGCCCGTCTGCTGATGGGTGGCCCCATGATGGGCCAGGTGATGCCCCATGCCCAGGTGCCCGTCATCAAGGGCAGCAACGGGATCATTGCCCTCACCGCGGAAGAGATCAACATCGGGGAGACCATGCCCTGCATCCGCTGCGGACGCTGCGTGGCGGCCTGCCCCTGCGGACTCATGCCCCTGGAGATGGCGGCAAGGATTCGCAAGGAGGATATGGACGGCGCCGTCGATTACGGCCTGATGGATTGTGTGGCCTGCGGTTCCTGCTCCTATGTCTGCCCGTCCCATATCCCCCTGGTGCAGTTCTTCCATCATGCCAAGGGCGTGCTGGGGGCGCGGCGGGAACAGCAGCGTCGCCAGGAGGAGATCAAGCGGCTGGCCCAGCAACGCCGGGAACGCCAGGAGGCGGAAGCCCGGGCCAAGGCCGAGGCAGCGGAACGGCGCAAGGCGGCGCGCGAGGCCGCCAAGCGCAAGACCGAGGAAGCCAAGGCCGCCCGCGCCGCCAAGGCAGCCGCCGCCAAGGAGACCCCCAAGACCCCCGCCGCCGATGAGGCAAAGGCCTAACCCATGACCCAGACCACCCCCGTCAGCGGACCCCACACCCATGCCCCAGGCAGCGTGGCCTGGAACATGGGCTGGGTCACCCTTGCCCTGCTCCCGGCCACCGCCTTCGGTGTCTACCTGTTCGGCTGGCCCGCCCTGAACCTGCTGCTCATCACCATTCTGGCCGCCGTGCTGTTCGAGGCCCTGTGCCTGCGCATTGCCCGGCGGCCGGTATCGCCGTTCCTGATGGATGGCTCGGCCATCGTCACCGGCCTGCTGTTGGCCCTGACCCTGCCGCCGTGGGCGCCCTGGTGGATCGGCGTGCTGGGGGCGGCCTTTGCCATCATCGTCGGCAAGCACGTCTTCGGCGGCCTGGGCCAGAATTTGTTCAACCCGGCCATGCTGGCCCGGGTGGCCCTGCTGGTCTCCTTCCCCCTGGAGATGACCACCTGGATCACGCCTTCCCCCCTGTTTTCAGAGGGTGCCCCCGGCTTCCTGGAAGGGCTGGCCATCACCTTCGGCCTGGCGGCGATTCCCGACGCCGTCACCGGCGCCACCGTGCTGGGCGAGACCCAGACCGGCTTCAGCCGGGATCTGGGACTGTCCGAGACCCTGCCCGGGGTCTATGCCCCGCTCCAGCAGGCCCTGGGCTTCGTACCCAGCAGTCTGGGTGAAGGCTCCGCCCTGCTGCTCCTGGCGGGGGGGCTACTGCTCATGGCCAAACGCATCATCACCTGGGACATCCCGGTGGCCATGCTGGGCACCCTGGTGATCCTGTCCACCGTATTCATGCTCATCGACCCGGAGCGTTATGCCGGACCCGGTCTGCACCTGTTCTCCGGTGCGGCCATGCTGGTGGCCTTTTTCATTATCACCGATCCGGTCACCTCTCCCAGCACCGTGGCCGGGCGATTGCTGTTCGGCGCCGGCTGCGGCCTGCTCATCTATGTCATCCGCACCTGGGGCGGGTATCCGGAAGGCGCCGCCTTCGCCGTGATCCTCATGAACGCCCTCACGCCCCTGATCGATCACTACCTGCGCCCCCGTGCCTATGGCCGCACCCGGCGCGGTAAGCCCCTGCCGATGAAAAACACGGAAGCACCGGCTCAGGAGAAGCGCCCATGACCACCCTGGCACAACCCACCTATCGCAAGCGGGTCGGCTACCAGGCCACACTGCTGGGGGGCATCGCCCTGCTGGCCAGCGCCGTGCTGGTGATTGCCGACCTGCAGACCCGGGACACCATCGCCGAGCGCCGCGCCGAGGATTTCCGCCGCACCCTGGAACAGGTCCTGCCCGCGCAGATGCACGACAACCGCCCCCAGGAGGACATTCATATCCTGCGCACCGACGACGGACGCTCCCTGGAGGTCTACCGGGCCCGGCAGGAAGGCCGTGTGTCCGGCGTGGCGTTCCGGGTTCAGGGCCGGGGCTATGCCGGTCCCATCCATATCCTCATGGGGGTGGATGCCATGGGTGAAGTGCTGGGCGTGCGGGTGCTGCAGCACAAGGAAACCCCGGGACTGGGCGACAAGATCGAGGTGAATCGTGATCCGTGGATCCTGGCCTTCGACGGCCTGAGCTTCGCCGCCCTGCCTGCCCCCCGTTGGGCGGTAAAAAAGGACGGCGGCCCCTTCGACCAATTCACCGGGGCCACCATCACCCCCCGGGCGGTGGTGAACGCGGTGCGGGACGGGCTGATCCTGTTCCATGCCCATCAGTCGGAACTGTTGCAACGGGCCCCGGATGGACCGGATGAGCGGATGCCGACAGCCACACAGGATTCTGCCTCCCCCGAGGACCCCCGGACATCCCCATCTGCCCGGAATCTGCCGGAGATACACCCATGACCCAAAGCGCCAAGGCACTGCTGGAGGACTATCGCCGTCTGTTCCGGGACGGCATCTGGGACAACAATGTGGTCATGGCCCAGATGCTGGCCCTGTGCCCGTTGCTGGCGGTCACGGGCACCGCCACCAACGGACTGGGCATGGGCCTGGCCACCACCTTCGTCATGGTGGCCTCGGGGCTTCTGGTCTCCATGTTCCGGGGCATCATCACCCCCGAGGTGCGGATTCCGGTCTTCATCCTGCTGATCGCCAGCCTGGTGACACTGGTGGACCTGGTGATGAACGCCTACCTGTATGAAATGCACAAGGCACTGGGGCTGTTCATCCCCCTCATCGTCACCAATTGCGCCATCCTGGGCCGGGCCGAGTCCTTCGCTTCCCGCCAGCCGGTGCACCGGGCCATGGTGGACGGCCTGGCCATGGGAGTGGGGTTCACCGTGATCCTGGTGGTCCTGGGGGCCGTGCGCGAGATCCCCGGCAGCGGCACCCTGTTCGCCGATGCCCACCTGCTGCTGGGAGAAAGCTTTGCCTGGATGGAACTGACCCTGATCCCCGATTACCGGGGCTTTTTGCTCATGATCCTGCCCCCCGGCGCCTTCCTGGCCCTGGGTTTCATCCTGGCGGGCAAACGGGTGCTAGATGCCCGACTGGCGGCGCGGACGGCGCCGGCGGCGGCCCCGGCCATATCCTCATGACATGACAGGCTTGGGAGGAACACATCCATGAAAGTCGGCGTAGCCTACAGTGAACCCGGCAACCAGGCCTGGCTGCAGGTGGAACTCCCGGAAGGGGCCACCGTGCAGCAGGCCATCGAGCAATCCGGCATCCTCAAGCGGTTTCCGGGCATTGATCTGGACCATCAGAAGGTGGGTATCTACGGCAAGTTCTGCAAGCTGGACAACCCGGTGCAGGAAGGAGACCGGGTGGAGATCTATCGCCCCATCACCGTGGACCTGTCCGATGATGATGATGATGACGATTGATCCGCCCATCCTATCCTGAGGGACTGGACATCCCCCCGTCTGCTGCGTTGCAATAGAAACAAGCGCACACCGGAATCAGTGACCAATGAGCAACAGCACACCCCGCAAGACCGTGGATCTGGCCCTGCAGGGGGGCGGCGCCCACGGCGCCCTCACCTGGGGCGTCCTGGACCGCCTGCTGGCGGACCCCCGTATCCACATCAGCAGCGTCAGCGGCACCAGCGCCGGCGCCATGAACGCCGTGGTCATGGCCGACGGGCTGGACCGGGGCGGCCGGGAAGGCGCCCGCGACGCCCTCACCGCCTTCTGGAAGGCCGTCAGCGACGCCGCCCGCTTCTCCCCCATCCAGCGCACGATCTGGGATCGGCTCAGCGGTCGTTTCAGCATGGACCATTCACCGGGCTACCTCTTCTTCGAACAACTCACCCGGCAGTTCTCCCCCTACGAACTCAACCCCCTCAACATCAACCCCCTGAGGGACCTGGTGGCCGAGCAGATCGATTTCGAACGGGTCAACCACTGCAGTGAACTCAAGGTCTTCGTCACCGCCACCAACGTGCGCACCGGACGAGGCCGCATCTTCACCCAACCCGAACTGACCGTGGACACGGTGATGGCCTCCGCCTGCCTGCCCTTCATGTTCCAGGCGGTGGAGATCAACGGCGAGGCCTACTGGGACGGCGGCTACATCGGCAACCCGGCCCTCTACCCCCTGGTGGAGGACACCGCCACCCGCGACCTGATCATCGTGCAGATCAACCCGATGGTAAGGGAAGAACTCCCCCGCACCGGCCGTGACATCATCAACCGGCTCAACGAGATCACCTTCAACGCCAGCCTAATCAAGGAACTGCGCGCCATCGAACTGCTCCACCAGCTGATCGAGGCGGAACAGCTGGAATCGGAACGCTACCGGGACATCTTCGTGCACCTGATCCACGCCCACGAGGAACTCAAGGATCTGGACGCCTCCAGCAAGCTCAACGCCGAGTGGGATTACCTCATCCACCTCCGTGACCGGGGTCGGGCCTGGGCCGACGGCTTCCTGGAACGCCATTTCGATGACCTGGGCCAGCGTTCCAGCTTCGACCTGAAAAGCCTGTTCACCGACACCTTCGCCCCACCCGATCTGGAGCATGAGGACAGCGACGACAACCGCGACCATCCGCACAAGGAGGACAAGCCATGATGGGTATCCTGGTCATTCTCATCGCCCTGGGCCTGCTCATGTACCTGGCCTACCGGGGCATCAGCCTGCTGATCCTGGCCCCGGCCCTGGCCACCTTCGCCGTGGTGGCCACCCTGGACGGCCCGGTGCTGGGCAGCTACACCCAGGTCTTCATGGGAGCGGCGGGGGATTTCATCACCCTCTACTTCCCGGTATTCCTGCTGGGGGCCATCTTCGGCAAGCTGATGGAGGATTCGGGTAGCGCGGACGTGCTGGCCAAGGCCATCATCAGCTGGCTGGGCAGCAGCCGGGCCATCCTGGCGGTGGTGCTCTCCTGCGCCCTGATGACCTACGGCGGGGTTTCCCTGTTCGTGGTGGCGTTTGCGGTCTACCCCATCGCCGCCGCCCTGTTCCGCCAGTCGAACATTCCCAAGCGCCTGATCCCGGCCACCATCGCCCTGGGCGCTTTCACCTTCACCATGACCGCCCTGCCCGGCACCCCAGCGATCCAGAACGCCATCCCCATGCCCTACTTCGGCACCTCCCCCTTTGCCGCGCCGGGCCTGGGCATCATCACCGCCCTGGTAATGTTCACCCTGGGCATGCTCTGGCTCACCTACCGGTCCCGCAAGCTGGCCCATGAAGGCTACGGCGACCATCCGGATGCGGACTTCACTCCCAACAAGGAGTTGCGGGAGAAGGCCTCGGGCGAGGGCTTCGACCTCATGGAACTGCCGGTGGAACAGCGCCCGGCGGCACCGCCCTCCGTGTTCGTGGCCCTGTTGCCCCTGGTGCTGGTGATCGCCATCAACCTGCTGTTCACCTTCCTGATCATCCCGCGCATGGACACGGACTTCCTGGCCCTGCCCCTGTACGGTGAGACCAGCATCGAACAGGTGCGGGGGATCTGGTCCGTCATCGCCGCCCTGGTGCTGTCCCTGCTGGTGGTGATCGCCACCAACTGGAAGCGCCTGCCCACCCTCAAGCAATCGGTGGATAGCGGTGCCAACGCCTCCCTGCTGCCCATCTTCAACACCGCCAGCCTGGTGGGCTTTGGTGCCGTCATCGCCTCCCTGGCGGCCTTCCTGCTGATCCGCGATACGGTGGTGGGGCTGGGGGGCGACAACCCGCTCATTTCCCTGGCCATCGCGGTGAACATCCTGGCGGGCATGACCGGCTCCGCCTCGGGGGGCATGAGCATCGCCCTGTCCACCCTGGGCGAGACCTACATGGAAATGGCCCAGGCCCGGGGCATCGATCCGGAACTGCTGCACCGGGTGACGGCGGTAGCCACCGGGGGTCTGGACACCCTGCCCCACAACGGCGCGGTCATCACCCTACTGGCCATCTGCGGCCTCACCCACCGCCAGGCCTATTTCGACATCGCCATGGTGGCCATGCTGGCCCCATTCATCTCGCTGGTGGTACTGATCACTCTGGGAACCCTGTTCGGGAGTTTTTAAAAAATGCTTGACACCCCCCAGCCTCGTCCATAAAATGCGCGCTTCAGTTGTTCAGCGCCCGTAGCTCAGTTGGATAGAGTACCTGGCTACGAACCAGGTGGTCGGAGGTTCGAATCCTTCCGGGCGCGCCATTTTTAAGAAAAAAGGACCAGT